>JAQCJA010000446.1 GCA_027593305.1 bacterium | reverse complement strand
AACCGCGCACCATGCGCGCTGTCGCCTCCGGGCCGATCGTCGCCGCCAGACGTGTGCGCAGCAGCTTCGGCTCGAACGTGCCCAGCAGGCTGTTGCGCATCTTGTACACCGCCAGACAATGCCAGGTCTCCCACGGCTCCGGCGTCTCGCCAAGAAGGCGGTACTCGATGGGCAGGAGCGTTGTCGAGTGGAGGAAAGCATTCACCCCCGCCGTATAGCTGTCGATCATGGCGCGAGCGGCAGGCGAAGCGATCTCGTAGTCGAGTTTCGCCGTGCGCCCCATACCGGCGGCCCGCAGCAGACAATCCTTGCCCAGCCCCGGTGGTCCGACCCATTCGGCCCAGCGGCCGAGAGCCTGGTGGCGATCGGCATCCATGTGCCAGAGCCGGTCCTGGGCGGTGACGAAGCCCTGGGCAAAAAACAGGGCCGCAGCGGATCCCGCGCGCACATGCGGTATGCCCCAGCGATCGCGAAACACATCGACGGGCCCATCAAGGCCCGCAAGGCGTTGTGTGGAAGTGAGGTCGGGCAGCGATTCGCGCAACGTGTGCAGGTCAGGAGACATAGTCATGGGGCGTGACTATATTGCGCCGACCTGTTCAGCGAAAGGCGGGAGAGTAGAGACGTATGACGCCGCAGCGGCAATTCCAGTTCGATCTTGAAGGCGATCTCCTGACAAAGGGTGTTGCCCTGTCGAGGCTGCGGGGTCACCGCGTCGACTGATTTCATGCACATCGGTCCGTGGGATCTGGTCCTGATCCTCGTGGTCTCCGTGCAGGCGACGGTTGTCGCCTATGTTGCCGCGCCACGGGTGAAGTCCATCTTTCTGACATTGCCCCTCCCTTTCACCGCCGTCGCCCTCGCTGTCGGTCTGCCGTTGGACGCCGCCAACGTGCTGTCCTTGCTGCTGCTGCTTGGCTACATGCATGGCGTACGCCTGTTGCACGATCGTCTGGGCCTACCCATCCTGGCCGCGATCCCACTGTCGCTGGCAGGTTATTGTGTGGCCGGTTGGCTGGCTGTCGGCATCGTCCCCTCCGGGCCCGTGATGTTCTGGAGCAGCGCTGCCGGCATGCTGTTTCTGGGTGCCTTTCTGTTCTGGCGCAACGCCCCGCGGGCCGAACGGACACATCGAACACGGCTGCCCGTGTGGCAGAAGCTCCCAGCGGTGCTGGCCGTGGTCCTGCTCCTGGTCGTCGTCAAGCAGGAGTTGCGCGGCTTTGCCACATTGTTTCCGCTGGTGAGTGTCGTCGGCGCCTATGAGGCGCGCTACTGCCTGTGGACTCTGTCACTCACCGTACCACTGCTGATGCTGACCCTCGTGCCGCTGATGGCCGTCGCCTACCTGGCACAGGACTTTGTTGGGCTGCCAGGGGGCCTGGCCCTCGGCTGGCTCATGTTTCTGCTGCTGCTGATTCCCCTCATACGCTGGCAATGGCGCCGCTGGCCGGCGCCATTGGCCGTCCTGCCGCTGGTCCTGCTACCGGCGCTGGCACCGGAGGCGGCCGCCGCTGAACCGACCCACGCCATCGGCATCCATGGCCAGGTCAAGTACGGTCCCGACTTCACCCACTTCGACTATACCAATCCGAATGCGCCCAAAGGGGGGGAGGTCCGTCTCGCCGTGATCGGCAGTTTCGACAACCTCAACCCCTTCATTCTCAAGGGTGTCGCCGCTGCCGGTACCACGATGCTCTACACGCGACTGTGCGAGAAGGCACAGGATGAGCCGCTGTCGGAGTACGGCCACCTGGCACAGTCCATGGAGCTGGCACCGGACCGCAGTGCCATCACCTTTTTCCTGCGCCCCGAAGCGCGCTGGCATGACGGTGTCCCGGTCACCGCCGATGATGTCGTCTTCGCCTTTTACGCTCTCGTGGGCGACGGCATCCCGTTCTACCGCGCCTTCTATGCCGACGTCGACACCGTGATCGCCGTCGATGCCCACACCGTCCGCTTCGAACTGGCCGCCACGGACAACCGCGAACTGCCTGTGGTTCTTGGCCAGCTGCGAGCCTTGCCCAGACACTACTGGGAGGGCCGCGACTTTGCCGCAACAACGCTGGATCCGCCCCTTGGCAGTGGTCCGTACCGCATCGAGTCCATCGATCCGGGCCGGTCCATCACCTACACCCGCGTCGTCGGCAACTGGGACGAGGACCTGCCCGTGCGCCGCGGGCAGGACAATTTCGAACGCATTCGTTTTGACTACTACCGCGACGACACGGTGGCGCTGGAAGCGTTGAAAGCCGGCGAGTACGACTTCCGCGCCGTCGGCACAGCGCGGGAGTGGGCCACAGCCTACGATCACCCCGCCGTCGACGACGGTCGTCTCGTGCTGAGCGAAATTCCCAACCATGAGATCCGTGGCATGTCCGGATTCGTCTTTAATACACGACGGTCGAAATTCAGCGATCCACAGGTGCGCCGTGCCCTGGCCTACGCTTTCGATTTCGAATGGACGAATGCCACTTTGTTCCATGGCTTCTACACGCGCACGGAAAGCAATTTCGCCAACTCGGAACTGGCTGCCACCGGTCTGCCGGACGGGCGTGAGGGCGAGATCCTCGAGGACTTCCGTGGGCGCGTGCCCGAGGAAGTCTTCACCACTGCCTATCACGCCCCGACGACGGACGGGCACTCCGGTTCGATCCGCGCCAATCTGCGCGTCGCCCGGCGCATGTTGCGCGACGCCGGCTGGAGCATCGACGATGGGCGCCTGGTCAACGCCGCCACAGGTGCAGTCATGGAGCTTGAGTTTCTCCTGGCGCGCCCCTCCTACGAACGTGTCATTGGTCCCATGCAGGTGCACCTGCAGCGCCTTGGTATCCACTCGACGATCCGCACCGTTGACGGTTCGCAGTACTGGAACCGACTGCAGGCCTTTGACTACGACATCGTCGTGCGCAGCTGGAATCAGTACTTGTCCCCTGGCAATGAGCAGCGCAATTACTGGTCGTCGTCCTCGGCCAGCGCCCCGGGCAGCCGCAACTACGCCGGCATCAACGATCCCGTCGTCGACGAACTCGTGGAGCGCCTCATCGCCGCCCAGACGCGCACCGAACAGATCGCCACAGCCCGGGCGCTGGATCGCGTGCTGCTCTGGGGACACTACGTGATTCCGAACTGGCACACGGACCTGCATCGCCTCGCCTACTGGAACAAATTCGGCCGGCCGGATGTTGTGCCGCTGATATCGCTCGGTTTCCCGGAGACATGGTGGGCTGTTCCTGCATCGGCGGCAGCCCCATGACCGGTTACATCCTGCGCCGTCTGCTGCTGATGATGCCGACCCTGTTCGGCATCATGGTGCTGAACTTCGTCATCGTCCAGGCCGCTCCGGGCGGCCCCGTGGAGCAGGTGATTGCGCGGCTGCAGGGGCATGACACGGGTGCTGCCGATCGTGTCACCGGCGGGGGGGCCGGGGAGATCGTCGCCGCCGACGTGCAGGGCAGCGAGGCCGATGCCCGCTATCGGGGTGCTCGCGGCGTCGACCCCGATCTCATCCACGAACTCGAGGTTCTCTATGGCTTCGACAAACCTGCTCATGTGCGCTTCTTCGACATGATCGGCCGCTACCTGCGCTTCGACTTCGGCGAAAGCTTTTTCCGCGACCGCAGTGTCGCCGACCTCGTCCTCGACAAGCTCCCTGTGTCGATCTCGCTGGGCCTGTGGTCGACGTTGTTCATCTACACGATCTCCATCCCTCTGGGCATTCGCAAGGCGATGCAGAGCGGTTCGCGCTTCGACGTCTGGACCTCGGGTGTCATCGTTGTGGGCAACGCGGTTCCCGCCTTTCTCTTTGCGGTGCTGCTGGTTGTGCTGTTGGCGGGCGGTCACTATGTGCAGTGGTTCCCGCTGCGCGGGTTGACGTCGGCCAACTGGGAAGAGCTGACCTGGGCGGGGCGCGGCGTCGATTACCTCTGGCATCTGTGCCTGCCGGTGCTGTCGCTGACCATTGGCGGCTTTGCCGGCCTGACCCTGTTGACGAAAAACTCCTTCCTTGATGAGATCGGCAAGCAGTACGTCGTCACGGCGCGGGCCAAGGGCCTGACGGAGAACCGCGTGCTGTATGGCCACGTGTTCCGCAACGCCATGCTCATCGTCATCGCCGGCTTCCCCGCCGCCTTTGTGCACATCCTGTTCACCGGCGCGCTGCTCACGGAGATCATCTTCTCCCTGGATGGTCTCGGCCTGCTGGGCTACGAAGCAGCCGTCAACCGCGACTACCCCGTCGTCTTCGGCACGCTCTACTTCTTCACCTTCCTGGGGCTCGTGCTGCATCTCATCGGCGACCTGATGTACACCCTGGTGGATCGCCGCATCGACTTCGAGGCCCGTTAGCCCTTAGGCAAGTGTGGTTTTCTGGGCTGGACTAGAAT
>JAQCJA010000445.1 GCA_027593305.1 bacterium | reverse complement strand
TTCTGCATACCTTCTGTGAGCCGATGGGTAACTGGCGAGCCTGTCGCCGGCGTCATCTATGTATTGCCGTACCTGTTGTTGGCCCTGCCGTTGCTTCTGCCCATCCGACGGCCGAAACCACATGGGGGCGAGGCGTCAGTCTGCCGTGAGCGATGGTTGATCGGCAGCCTGCTGTGCCTGGCATTGTTGTCGGCTGCACCTGTGCTGTTGGCTGTCGGGGGACCACAGAACCGCTATCTCGTCGATATCATCCCGGCGCTGCTGTTGCTGGCGACCTTGGGGGGATGTCGCGCGTGGATCCTTCTTCAATTCCATCGGCGAGTGGTCGTCGCCGCCATCACCGGGCTCTGCCTGATTTCGGTGTTGGCTGGTGTTTCGCTCGGAACGTTCTGGACGCAATACGCAGCCCCCTATCGTCTCAAAACACCTTCCGCGTGGTACCCTCCTTAAGGGATTCGCGGCGGAGCCTACCGACACACTGTGACGTCTCCACTGTGGGTGTGGACTTTGGCGTCGGGGAACGGCTGACCTTTGACGTTGTCACCAATTCTGCGGCCGCCCTGGGGGTCAGACTAGAGACGCGCCAGCCCCTGGGGGGAGACGAGCCTGTCCCGCTCGCATTCTGCACAGCCAGCTAACGCAGGAGGGTGACACTGAAGGTGGAGGTGACGGCGCCGTGCATCACGCGGCACAGATACGTGCCAGTGGCAGCTGGATGACCGGCATCATCCCGGCCATCCCATGTCAGCTGGTGGGGGCCGGGGACCAGTTCCTGATTGCAGATCTGCCGAATCCGCTGCCCCATCAGGTCGAACACCACAACCGATACCTGGACTGCCTGCGGACTTGGCAGATACAGGGGAATGGCGGTCTGTGCGTTGAATGGGTTGGGATGGGCTGGCCCCGCCGTGAGGACTCCGGCGACAGCCAGATCCTCCGCGACGATGGTGGCAACGTCCTGGCTGGCCACCCTGAGCCGCAGCCTGTCAACCCAACTCTCCGTACCGCTCGACATGGTCAACGCCAGGGACATCGTCTCCCCGCCGACTACGCCTTGCTGGACCTGCATGGTCGGCAACCACACGTTCCGGCTCTGCCCTGGAAGGAGGGTGAAGGCCGCCGCTGAGACATCGCTGCTGGGGGTTTCGGTCGGTGTCGACAGCAGGCGGGACTCCCACGACAGACGCACTTTGACCTCGTCATGGGCGGACAGCGTCCGGTCTGCAACCTGGACGACGAGACGAAAGTGCTCTCCCGACGAAACCTGGCTATGCAGATGGACGACACGATCCGCTGCGTGGGCCAGGCCGAACGCAGGCTGCCAATCGTGTCACGGCCGAAGAGCCTGGCGGTGTCGAGATGTGGCACTTGCTGCGCCCCGTCGGCGAATCCGGCGAACAACACAAGACAGCGAATCCGTCCCTTGCTTGGCAAGTGTGGCGAACGCAACTGTCCACCCGGACCTGCAGCAGGTGCAGCAACTGACGCCATGGCGGAGGTGCGCACCAGCCCCAGCATGGCAACCACCAACCACGTGACGACTGACCAACCAACTCGTCCACCCCACATCCACCCGCCCACCATGTGCGCCCCCTTCTCCCAGTCGACGAGAAATGAGCAAATCCTGCACTACCCTGGTTCGAAGTCCGTGCCGGCTCGTCCTCAGCACAAGCGAGAAAGGCAGCCGACCTCTGATGTAACACTACTTGACCTCGTCTGTGTACCTGACCCCATCTGTCCAGTCGGAGTTGACCCGTGAACAAGACGCAGGACGTGACGATCGAGAACCGGCACTTGAGACTGGTCATTACCAGCGCCGGAATCGCCAGCAGCCTGGTTTTCAAGCCAACCGACACCGAGTGTCTGATCCAGGGCAAGAGGGTCCCGGTCAGTACCATAACTGAGCCGCGTCCCCTACCAGAATGAGGTGAAGCTGGCATACCCCAACAAGAGGACCACGTTCAAATGCAATTCAGCCCGGATGGAGGGGGACACCCTCACCTTCGGTTACGAACTGATCCCCTGGGAAGCGACCGTCACCGTGAAGATCGCCGAGGACTACGTGGCCTTCACCCTCGAGGCGTTCAACCTGACCGAGGACTACGGCATCGCCATGACCGAGCCGCCGATATCGGAGATGTGGTTCCTGCGCTTGCCCGTCCGCGACATGGGTCATTGGGGCGACTGGCTGAACGTGATATGGGATGATGAAGTGGCGGTCAACGTGCTTGCAGCGGGGCCCTGCGCCAATGCCGATTCGGAAGAGGCAGAGGGCTACCGCATCCTGCAGGCGGGCACGGATGCGCAGGTGCAGCTCACGCGGGTCACTGCGGCGCTGATCACCTGCGCCAAAGACGAACTGCTGGACAAGATCGCCACCGTGGAAGAGGACTATGGACTGCCACACGGAGTGGCCAGTCGCAGGCATGAGCTCTACACCTCGTCGTACTACTGGACGAGCACGGTGAATCCGACCAATGTCGATGCACACATCGACTACGCCAGGATGGGCGGATTCAGGCTCATGAACATCTACTACCCGGCGTTTCTCGAAAGCAGGGGCTACAGGCTGATCGGGAACTATGATGTCTACAGGCGGGAGTATCCGCAGGGTAATTCTGACCTGAAAGCGATGCTGAGGAAGATCAAAGATGCAGGCCCCTCGGCGCGACGGACACCACGGTTCATGTTGAGCAGAACCCCAGACATTCAACGATGACGCCGAACAGAAGGGTGTTGAAGGTCGGGACGGAACTGATCTCGTATGAGGGGTACACCACAACGCATCCCTACACCTTCTACGGCTGTGAGCGCGGCATAGACAAGACAACGATCAATGCCCAACCTGCGGGCTACATGTTCGGCCTGCTCGATGTCAGTGAATTCGGCGCAACCAGTGTCTATCTCGACCAGTACTCCAGCCTGCAGGACGAGGTCGCCGACGGGATCGCCGACCTGTGGGATGCGGGATTCGAGTTCTTCTATTTCGACGGCTCCGAAGGTGTCAACCCTCCCTTCTGGTATCACGTAGCCGGAGCGCAGTACAGAGTGTTCAGCAAGTTGCAGCCGGAACCCATATTCGCGGAGGGCGCGGCCAAGACCCATTTCAGTTGGCATATGCTGACCGGCGGCAATGCCTTCGATGTCTTCCGTCCTGAAAAGCTGAAGGCGGAAACCATCCGCCATCCGTTCCGGGAAGCACCCCGAATGCAGGACAATTTCACTCGTCTGAATTTCGGCTGGTTGGGCTACTGGCTTCCCGGCGACGAAACGATCGGCACACAGCCCGACCAGTTGGAGTTCGTCACCAGCAAGGCAGCGGCATGGGATTGCCCTGTTTCGATCCACGCTGATCCGGCCACGCTGGTGCGGCACCCGAGAACGGCTGACAACTTCGAGGTCCTCAGGCGCTGGGAAGAGGTGAGAGCACAGAAGTGGCTGACCGATGCAAACAGACAGATGCTGCGCGATCCCGAGCAGGAGTTCATCCTGCTGCTCGACGAAGGCAGCAACTTCGAGCTCGTTCCCTGCGATCGGATCACGAATGTCGCCGGTGACAGCACGGATGTGATGGCCTTTGTCTTCGAAAGGAAAAGCGCGTTGTACGCCGTCTACTGGCACATATCAGCGGACAGAAGGCTGGAACTCCCGCCGCAGCCCGAAGACCTCGTGGTACTGGAGAGCATGGGCTGAGACGAGCCAATCGAAGCGAGGCGAGCTGATCGCCGCATGCGCGAATCCTGGACCTCTTAGCCGCCGAGCCGTGTCGTCGGCTGAGAACTCCGAACGCAGGCTGGGCTCGCACCCGAAGGGACCGCGGCTGCCGCAGGCAGACGTGGCACCTGTGACGCGCCCGCCAGGGCGCCACTGGTGAGAGCACGGTGGAGACCCCTACATAGAAGGGCCCCCGCACGTCAGTGCGAGGGCCATCTTTTATGGTGGGCGATACTGGGCTCGAACCAGTGACCCCCTGCGTGTAAAGCAGGTGCTCTGACCAACTGAGCTAATCGCCCGCTGTGTGGTGGCCGGCTAATGTACGGCATGATTCCAACGTGCGCATGCCGTACATTGGCGGCTCCCGTTCACCGTCCGCTTCGAAACTGAATGCCACCCATGATCCGTGTATCGCTGCTGCTGCTCGTCGCCGCCACATCCTGCGGGCCACCACGACAACCCTCGGTGGAACCAGCCGCCGGAAGCGCGGCCCTGTGGCTGCAGTCGGCAAGCTGGGCCCATGCCAGCGCCGATAGCGCGACCGTGCATATTGAGCGCTTCGTCGCCGACGCCTCCACCACCACGCGTGTCCTGCTGGTGCAACTCGATGCGGCGACGAGAGTTGCGTTCGTGACGGGTTTCGACCCTCTGGCTGTGGCGATTGCCGCAGGGCACGACCACGGG
>JAQCJA010000009.1 GCA_027593305.1 bacterium | reverse complement strand
ACACCCAAGGACGCCAGGCTCATACGCTCCGCCGAGGCCGAGTATTTCACCCTTTTTGAGTTCTCCGCACGGCACGATCCAGTGCCCACCATGCTGACCCAGTGCCACACGAATGTCGTCAATGGTTTCCTCGGACAGACCACAGCCTTTCACAGGAAGCTGATCAAGGATCACATCGTCATCCTCGCCGAAGTGGAAGGGACGGATCAGGTGAAGTACCTCCACGGGCAGGTGGGCCGGGGCACGATTACCTTCTACGGCGGCCACGATCCCGAGGATCACAAGCACCACGTGGGGGATCCGCCCACCCAACTCGACCTGCACCGCAGTTCGCCGGGTTACCGGCTCATACTCAACAATGTCCTGTTCCCGGCGGCGAAAAAGCAGGAACGAAAGACCTAACCCGAAGGAAGATTCGATGTCGCAGAACGACGTGGAAGCCGTGGCCGAACTCGAAGCCGCGCGCCGTCAGCTCGAAGAACAGATCGGCAAGGTCGTCATCGGCCAGCATGAGGTCGTTGAGGGTCTGTTGATCGCCCTGCTCGCCGGCGGCCACTGCCTTCTGGTTGGTGTCCCGGGGCTGGCCAAGACTCTGTTGATCCGCACCCTGTCTCAGACACTGGATCTGAGCTTCGGGCGGGTGCAGTTCACGCCGGATCTGATGCCTTCTGACATCACCGGCACCGATGTGCTGGAGGAGGATCACGAGACGGGGCGCAAGGTCTTTCGCTTCGTTCCGGGTCCCATATTCCACAACATCATCCTGGCCGACGAGATCAATCGAACCCCACCGAAAACCCAGGCTGCATTGCTCGAGGCCATGCAGGAACACGCTGTCACCGCCGGTGGCAACACCATGCCTCTGCCGGCACCGTTCTTCGTCCTGGCGACCCAGAACCCGATCGAGCAGGAAGGCACCTATCCATTGCCGGAGGCCCAGCTGGATCGGTTTCTCTTTGAGTTGCGCATCGACTACCCGGACGCCGCCGAGGAGGCGGCGATCGTGCGCAGCACGACTTCTGCCGCACCCGAGGCGGTGCGCCCGGTGCTCAACGGCGAGCAGATCGTTGCCTTCCAGCAGCTCGTGCGCCGGGTTCCCGTCGCCGACCACCTGGTGGAATATGCCGTGCGGCTGGTGCGCAGTTCGCGCCCTACCGATGGGACAGCACCGGAACACGTGCGAGAGATGGTCAACTGGGGCGCCGGACCACGGGCCTCTCAGTTTCTGGTGCTGGCCGGCAAGGCACGTGCCGCGCTCCATGGGCGCCACTCTGTATCGGCTGAAGACATCCGCGCCGTCGCCCTGCCCGTGCTGCGGCACCGGATCGTTGTCAATTTCCACGCTGAGGCCCAGGCAGTGAGCGCCGACGGCCTGGCCCAGCGCCTGCTCGACGAGATCCGCTACGACGGACCCGGGGCGTGAGCGAAGCCGCCGCTGCCGGCCTGACGGCGTACCTCGATCCGGAAACCGCGTCACGCTTCGGTCGCCTCGACCTGGTGGCCCGACTGGTCGTGGAAGGCTTCATCACCGGTCTGCATCGATCACCGTATCACGGCTTCTCCGCCGAGTTCTCCGAACACCGACCGTACATGCCCGGAGATGCCTTGCGCGATCTCGACTGGAAAGCGCTGGCCAAAACCGACCGCATGTACGTGAAGCGCTACGAGGAGGAAACCAACCTCAAGGCGTACATCATGGTCGACGTCAGTGGTTCGATGGCCTTCGCCGACGGCGGCCGCATGACGAAATTCCGCTATGCAAGCTGCATCGCCGCCGCTCTGTCCTACCTCATGTTGCGCCAGCGCGACGCCGTCGGTCTGGTGCTGTTCCGCGACGGCCTGGTCTCCCTGGTGCCGCCACGCTCCGTCTCCAGCCAGCTCAACGTGTTACTCCTCGAATTGACGCGGGCGACGCCGGGTGCCGAGACGAGCATGGCCCCCGCGTTCCATGAACTGGCCGAACGTCTGTCGCGCCGCGGACTCGTCATTGTGCTGTCCGATTTTCTCGATGACGCCGAGGACGTACTCACCGGGTTGCGTCACTTCCGCCATCGTGGACACGAAGTCCTGGCTCTGCAGATCCTCGATCCCCGGGAACGGGATCTGGACCTGCGTCGTGCTGACACGCGCTTCGTCGACCTCGAAAACCCCGGGGGTGAGTCGATCACGACGCAGCCCTGGCACATCCAGGACGCCTATCGCGAGCGCATCGACGCCCTGCTGACTCGATACCAACGGGGATGCGCCGAAGCCGATGTCGACTACCTGCTGCTCGACACCGAGACGCCCTTCGACATGGCACTGAGCCGTTACCTGGTACGGCGCCGACGGCTGGGGTAGGCCCGTATGACGGAGAGATCATCGGGCCAGCGATCGGCGCTTCTCCAATCCGCCGAGCCCTCGATCGACGGAGTTGGCACCACATTCAGTGAACTTCCTTTTGTAGAGGCTCTGGGGACGGCTCATGGACATCAAGATATGGGTCACGATCGGTGTGCTGGCCGTCGTTCTGGGGCTTCTTGTGTTCATCCGACGCTCGCCGGATCTGGTTATCTGGGGAGGCGTGGGCCTCTTGCTTCTGGTGCCGCTGCCGGGTGATGATAACACCTGGACGCTCGGACTACTGACGGCGCCTGAGGCTCTGGCGGGACTGGCCAACGAAGGTGTCGTGACGATCGCCGTCCTCTACGTCGTCGTCGCCGGAATCACCCAGACGGGGGCATGAGTTGGCTTGCTCAGTGGCTTCTTGGTCGGCCGAAGTCGCTGACGGCGGCACAGGCACGCATCATGATACCCACCGCCGTGTTGAGCGCGTTCCTCAACAACACGCCGTTGGTCGCCATGCTGGTACCTGTGGTCGGTGACTGGTCCCGCCGCATCCATCAGTCGCCGGCGAAGCTGCTGATGCCGTTGAGTTTCGCCGCGATCCTGGGTGGCACCTGCACCCTGGTCGGCACCAGCACCAATCTGATCGTCAACGGCTGGCTCATCGAGTATCAGACGGCGCTGGATCCGGAGGGCGTCCACCCCGGGCTCGGCATGTTCGACCTGGCCGTGGTCGGCTTGCCCGTCACACTGATCGGAATCGGCGTCATCCTGCTCACATCACGATGGCTGCTGCCGGACCGCAGACCCGTGCTGAATCCGGCCGACGATGCCCGGGAGTACACGGTCGAGATGATCGTCGATACTGGTCCGCTGGTCGACCAGACGATCGAAGGCGCCGGCTTGCGCCACCTGCCGGGACTGTACCTGGTGGAGATCGAGCGTCAGAAGCAGGTGCTGCCGGCGGTGTCGCCGAACGTGGTACTGCAGTCGGGTGACCGCCTCGTGTTCGCGGGGGTGGTCGAGTCGGTGGTGGATCTGCTGAAGATCCGCGGCTTGCGACCAGCCACGGACCAGGTATACAAACTCGATCAACCGCGAACGAACCGGGTTTTGGTAGAGGCGGTCGTAAGTGATTCGTGCCCGCTTGTGGGTCAGACGATCCGGCAGGGGCGGTTCCGCACGCACTACAATGCCGCGGTCATTGCCGTGGCGCGCAACGGCACGCGGATCACCGACCGCAAGATCGGCGACATGCGGCTGCGGGCAGGTGACACCCTGATGCTCGAGGCTCGTTCATCATTTGCCGAGCAACAACGCAACAGTCGCGACTTCTTCCTCGTTTCCGCGATCGAAGGCTCGGGCCTGGTCGATTACGAACGGGCATGGATCGCCCTGTCGATCGTCGGCGGACTGGTGACGTTGGTCGCACTGGAATGGACGACGATGCTGACCGGCTGTACGACTGCGCGGGGGGCACGGCAGGCCATCGACTTGCGGGTGCTGCTCGTGGTCGCCGGCGCCCTGGCCCTGGGCAAGGGGATGGAGACCAGCGGGCTGGCACAATTGCTTGGTGAGAATCTGCGCAGCCGTCCTGATCGCCAGCGCCACCACCCTTGCCACACCGATCGGCTACCCCACCAACATGATCGTCTACGGCCCTGGTGGATATCGATTTTCCGATTTCCTCCGCTTGGGTGGCCCGATCACCATCCTCATCGCCGTCTTCAGCGTGTGGTTCATTCCATCCGTATGGTCGTTCCATCCGAACTGACGAAAGCCGATGTAGTGGCTGCCGCCCGCGCCAGCTCTTCCAGGCCCCTGCTGATGCGGCGCCGCAATTTCAATCTTGCGTTTTCCTGCAAGAATGATACTTTCTCTCTATTGAATCTGGCTTTCGCGCGCAAGATTCCCGAACCATCGCATGTAACTTACAGTTATTTCAAATAGATAGGCAGAATACGCCATGACCGAGCCGGCCGCCACGCCCGCCCCGGAAGCAGCCCTGAGCGACACCGAGGTCCTCGAGCAGTTCGCCCAGCGCGACTACAAAGAGGGCTTTTACACCGACGTTGAGTCCGACTCCGCACCCCCGGGTCTCAGCGAGGAGACCATCGCCTTCATCTCGAAGAAGAAACAGGAACCCGCATGGCTCCTGGAGTGGCGCCTCAAGGCGTATCACACGTGGCTGAAGATGGAGGACCCGACGCAGCGTCCGGCGCCGGAGCAGTGGGCTATGGTCCACTACCCGAAAATCGACTACCAGGCCATCTCCTACTTCTCCGCGCCGAAAAAGGTCTCTCTCGACAGCCTCGACCAGGTCGATCCGGAGATCCTGGCGACGTATAACAAACTTGGCATTCCGCTGGAGGAGCAGAAGATGCTCTCCGGCGTTGCCGTTGATGCCGTATTCGACTCGGTCTCGGTAGCGACCACCTTCAAGGACAAACTCGCCGAGGTCGGCATCATCTTCGGCTCTTTCAGCGACGCCGTGAAGCAACACCCGGAACTGGTGCGCAAGTATCTGGGATCCGTCGTGCCCACGGGTGACAACTACTATGCCGCCCTCAATTCGGCGGTCTTTACCGATGGCTCCTTCGTCTACATCCCTGAGGGTGTTCGCTGCCCGATGGAGTTGTCCACGTACTTCCGCATCAACGCCGCCAACACGGGACAGTTCGAGCGCACCCTGATCGTCGCCGACAAGGGCAGTTACGTCAGCTATCTCGAAGGCTGCACGGCACCCATGCGCGACGAGAACCAGCTGCACGCTGCCGTCGTCGAACTGGTTGCCCTCGAGGATGCCAAGATCAAGTACTCCACCATCCAGAACTGGTACCCCGGCAACAAGGAGGGTGTCGGTGGCATCTACAACTTCGTCACCAAACGTGGCGCCTGTCGTGGCGATCGCTCGAAGATCAGCTGGACCCAGGTCGAGACAGGTTCCGCCATCACCTGGAAATATCCCAGTTGTATCCTGCAGGGCGACGACAGCGTCGGTGAATTCTACTCGGTCGCCGTAACCTCCGGCAGACAGCAGGCCGATACCGGCACGAAGATGATTCACCTGGGGCGCAACACGAAGAGCACCGTCATCTCCAAGGGCATCTCGGCCATGAATGGCCAGAATGTCTACCGCGGCGCCGTGCAGATGCAGAAGCGCGCCACCGGCTCAAGAAATTTCACCCAGTGCGATTCCATGCTCATCGGTGACCAGTGCGGGGCCCACACTTTCCCCTACATCACCGTGCGCAACCCGAGCAGCACCGTGGAGCACGAAGCCAGCACCAGCAAGATCGGCGAAGACCAGATCTTCTACTGCAACCAGCGCGGCCTGAGCACGGAGGACGCTGTCAGCATGATCGTCAACGGCTTCTGCAAGGAAGTACTGAAAGAACTGCCGATGGAATTCGCTGTGGAAGCGACCAAGCTGCTGGGCATCAGCCTCGAAGGCAGTGTCGGCTAGAAGCGCAGTGTCGGGCAGTTTCGAGGCTCGCACAGCAACAGAACAACCGACGTCAAAGACAAACCGGC
This sequence comes from bacterium, assembly GCA_027593305.1. GTDB lineage: Bacteria > Latescibacterota > UBA2968 > UBA8231 > UBA8231 > UBA8231. The sequence goes on along the minus strand of JAQCJA010000009.1, from coordinate 19,979 downwards.
ATCGCCGGCGTACAGGCCACGTAGGCCCCACGCCCGCAGCCCGACAGGAGAATCACCTTGCTGAAAATCACCAATCTCCATGCCACCGTTGAGGGCACCGAAATCCTCAAAGGCATCAACCTTGAGGTCGCCCCCGGCGAGATCCATGCGATCATGGGCCCCAACGGTTCTGGCAAGTCCACCCTTGCCCAGGTGCTGGCCGGACACGACGCCTTTACCGTCACCGAAGGCACTGTGCGCTACGAAAACGAGGACCTGCTCGATATGGCACCTGAGGACCGGGCCCGCAAGGGTGTCTTCCTCGCCTTTCAGTATCCCGTGGAGATTCCGGGTGTGAACAGCGCCTACTTCCTGCGCACCGGCCTCAATGAGGTCCGCAAGGCCCGCGGCGAGGAGGAAATCGATGCCTACGATTTTCTCGCCCTCATTCGTGCGAAGATGGCCCTTGTCGAGATGGACGAGAGCTTCCTCAAGCGCTCCGTCAACGAGGGTTTTTCCGGCGGTGAAAAAAAGCGCCACGAAGTCCTGCAGATGGCCGTCCTCGAGCCGCGCCTGGCGATCCTCGATGAGACCGACTCCGGCCTCGACATCGATGCGCTGCGGGTTGTTGCCAATGGCGTCAATCAACTGCACACGCCGCAGAACAGCGCCATCGTCGTCACCCACTACCAGCGACTTCTCGAGTACATCGTGCCCGACTACGTGCACGTGCTGATGGGCGGGCGCATCGTACGCTCCGGGGGCAAGGAACTGGCCCTGCAACTCGAGGACAGAGGCTACGATTGGATCCGTGAAGAGACGGCCGCTGCGGCAGCGACCACCCAGCCCGCAGGCGCCTGATCGATGGCTGCCGACAACGACACCATCAGTGGTTATGCCGCCGCCTTCGAAGGCTTCGAAGCCGCGCTGAACGGCGGCGCCCGATCGCCGCTGCATGCCAGGCGCCGTGAGGCCATCGCCCGCCTGCAGGAGCACGGCCTGCCGACGGCACGGTTCGAGGCGTGGCGACACACCAATCCCGCCCCCCTGGCAAGCGGCTGTTTTGCACCGGTGATGACAGCCGGCAAGCTCAGTGCAGAGGCGATCCGGCCCTTTGTCGTGTCCGCTATCGATGGCCCCCTGCTCGTGTTTGCCGATGGCCAGTTCGTCCCCGGTCTATCGCGGGTCAGCGACCTGCCGGATGGCGTTCAGGTACACAGTCTTTCTGCGCCGGGCAGTGGCACTGCGGCGATCATCAGCGGGAATCTGGCAGCCCTCACTCTGGGGGCAGAACACGGCTTTGCCGCCCTCAACACTGCCTTTGTTCGCGATGGCGCCATCGTCACGATCAACGCCGGTTGCACTGTGGATCTGCCCGTGCAGATCCTGCACGTCAGTACGGGCCAGGCCGGTCTGACAACACCACGGACGCTCGTTGTTGCCGCAGCCGGCAGTCGCGCGAGCGTTGTCGAGACCTTCGCCAGCACAACGTCCGGCGCCGGGGTGCTGACTTCGTCCGTCGCTGAAATCGTCGTGGGTGCGGGTGCCGTGGTGGAGCACACCCGGATTCACCTTCACGGTGCCGAGAGCCTGCATGCCGGCACCTTGCATGTGACCGAGGCGCAGGATGCGCGTTTCACCGCCCATACCTTCTGTCTGGCCGGGCGAATCCTGCGCGAAGACGTACACACCGTCCTGCGGGGTGAACACATCGAGTCCACCCTCAACGGCCTGTCGCTGCCCCTTGGTGACGACCACGTCGACAACTACACAACCATTGAACACGTCGCCCCTGACTGCAGCAGTCACGAGTTGTACAAGGGTGTTGTGGGGGGCAGAGCACACAACGTGTTCCGCGGCAAGATCCACGTACACCAGGCGGCGCAGCGGACCGATGCCTATCAGTCCAACCAGAACCTGTTGATGTCCGACGATGCCGAGATCAATTCCAAGCCGCAGTTGGAGATCTACGCTGATGATGTGAAGTGCAGCCACGGTTCCACCACGGGTCAACTCGACCCGGACGCCCTGTTCTATTTGCGGGCCCGTGGTGTGGGCCTGCAGCAGGCACGTGGTGTGCTTACCCGCGCCTTCGCCGGTGAACTGGTCGATCGGCTGCAACACGAGGGCCTCCGCAACCACGTGGAAAGGCTGGTGTCGACCCGGTTGGACGCCGTGCTGGCGGACCAGGGAGAGGCGCGATGACAACGGCAGTACTACCTGAGGTAGACGTCATGTCCCAGGCGCAGGCGGCCCCCTTCGATGTCGACAGCGTGCGCAGCGACTTCCCGATTCTCGGTCGCGCGGTACGAGATCGGGCGCTGGTCTACCTCGACAATGCCGCCACGACGCAGAAGCCGCGGTCCGTCATCGATGCCATGGATCGCTACTACGAGGAAGAGAACGCCAATATTCATCGCGGCGTGCATCTGCTCAGCCAGCAAGCGACCTTTGCCTACGAACGAGCCCGCGGCCGCATCGCCAAGTTCGTCAACGCCGTCGAAAGCGCAGAGATCGTCTTCTGTCGGGGCACGACAGAGGCAGTAAACCTCGTGGCCCATGGCTACGCACGACCGCGGGTGCAGGCGGGAGACGAGATTCTCGTCACGCACATGGAACACCACTCGAATATCGTCCCCTGGCAGATGCTGTGTCAGGCTACGGGCGCGAAACTGACGGTGGCACCCGTCACCGACGCGGGTGCACTCGATCTGGCGGGGTTCGCCGACAGGCTGTCGCCACGCACGAGGCTGGTCGCCGTGACCCATGCCTCCAATGTGCTGGGCACGATCAATCCCATCCGCCAGCTCTGCGATCTGGCCCACGAATGCGGTATTCCCGTCTTCGTCGATGGTGCCCAGGGCGCGCCGCACCTGGGCGTGGACGTGCAGGCTCTGGGCTGTGACTTCTACGCCTTCTCCGGGCACAAACTGTTCGCTCCGACCGGCATCGGCGCCCTCTGGGGCCGCCGCGAACTGCTCGAGGCGATGTCGCCATACGAGGGGGGCGGATCGATGATTCAGTCCGTGACCTTCGAGGCCACCACCTTTGCTGAACTGCCCAATAAGTTTGAGGCTGGAACACCGAACATCGCCGGCGCCATCGGCCTGGCTGCAGCCGTCGACTATCTGAACGGTCTCGGCATGGAGCGCATCGCCGCCTATGAGGATGAATTGCTTGTGTATGCCACCGAACGCCTGTTGGCCGTCGATGGCCTGCGTCTGTTTGGCACCGCAGCGGACAAAGTGGCCGTCCTCTCCTTTGCCCTCGATGCGGCCCATCCACATGACATCGGTACCATCCTCGACATCGAGGGTGTCGCGATCCGCACCGGCCATCATTGCGCCCAGCCGCTGATGCAACGCTTCGGTGTACCCGCCATGGCGCGGGCATCTTTCGCCTTCTACAACACCCGCCGCGAAGTCGATGCTCTGGTTTCGGCCCTCGGCAAGGTGAGGGAGATTCTCGGCTGATGTCAGAGCTGCGCGAACTGTACCAACAGGTCATCCTGGATCACAACCGCAAGCCGCACAATTTCGGCCCGCTGGACACAGCCAACCGGCATCAGGAGGGCTTCAATCCCCTGTGTGGTGATCATCTGCACGTCTATCTGCGGCTCAGTGCTGACGACGTCATCGAGGACATCCACTTTGATGGATCCGGTTGTGCCATCTCCAAGGCCTCGGCATCGCTGATGACACAGTTGCTGAAGGGCTGCACGGCGGACGAGGCACGGCAGCGATTCGCCGGCTTCCATGCCATGGTGACGGCTGACAATGATGCTCCCGTTGATCTCGAGGCAGCCGGCAAGCTGGCCGTCTTTTCCGGGGTGCGCGAGTTCCCCATGCGTGTGAAGTGCGCCACCCTGGCCTGGCATACGATGAAATCCGCCCTCGACAGCGAGGCCACAGACCCCATCACGACCGAGTAAGTGGAGAACCGAAGATGGAACCACAAGAGCCACAGAAACATCCCGAGGGCAGCCTCGAAGCCAAAGTGGTGGGCGTCCTGAAGACCTGTTACGACCCTGAAATCCCGGTGGACATCTATGAACTGGGACTGATCTACACAGTGGAGATCCAGGACATAGCGCCTGCAGGCGCGCCCGATGCGGCTGTCGATGCGGCTGTCGAGCCGGCTGATGAGACCCCCGTGGCCGGCAAGAAAGCTCTCGTCACCATGACCCTGACCTCGCCCGCCTGCCCTGTCGCCGGATCGTTGCCGGGTGAAGTGCAGCGCAAGATCCTGGCTCAGATCGACGAGCTGAGTGATTCCCACGTGGAGATCACGTGGGATCCCCCGTGGACGGTGGACCGGATGTCGGAAGCGGCCAAACTGCAACTCGGAATGATGTAGGAAAGGCAGCCAGGAAGTGAAGCTGAGTGCCCAGGAAGAATACGGTCTGCGCTGCCTGTTGCAGGTGGCTCGACAGCCTCAAGGCCAGAGTGTGACGATTCCGGAGATCGCCGACGCTGAAGGTGTGTCGCCACATAATGTCGCCAGATACCTCGGTGCCTTACGCAAGGGCGGCATCATCGGCAGCGAGCGGGGGCAGCATGGAGGCTATACACTGGCCCGCGAGCCATCCTCCATCGTCGTCGCCGAGGTCCTGGCCGCCCTCGGTGATCCACTGTACGACCCGTCCTTCTGTAACCACTTCACCGGCGCCGGCGACACCTGTCAGCATACCGCCGTGGATTGCTCCATCCGCGGACTGTGGATGCAGGTGCAGAATGCCGTCGACGATGTGCTGGCGCGTATCAACCTGCAGCAACTGCTCGACGCCGCTGACAACATGAATACCATGCACCCGGAATCGGTGCCACTGCTGCTGCAGGTGGAGAACGCCTGAACACGCGGCACACGTCCGGTCAACACGGCCCACCGTCCATTGCTGCAAGCAAGTCCAACGCCGATCCGCGGATGGCGCTGCGGCGACTGTCTTGCGCACCAATGACGGTGACGATCTCCTGCAGAACGGGTGCGACGGCGGCGCCCATGTCACGCACGTGCGCCACGAGATCGGCGTAGTTGGGCGCACCATCGAGGCGGACAAAGATCCCGGCCAGCAATAGATACTGATCGACGCTGTCCGGGTCGTCCTGCTGCAGACGTTGCAGGTCGTCGGCGCGGCGGCGCACGGCCTGGGGATCGGAACTGAACCGATACGCCGGCTCCGGAATCAATTCCGCCAGCTGCAGCAGCTGGCTGCGCCGATCATCGCCGAAATCCAGCCCCTCTGTGGCGGCCAGTTCGCGGGCCTGCGCCAGCAACAGTCCATGGTACTGTGGATGCCGGCGCAGCTGGCGCAGGATGCGCACGAGGGTCGCCTTTTCGCCCTCCGCTTCTCCGTCGGGTAGCAACCCATCCGCCACCGCCAGCCAGGCAGAGACCTCCTGACCGGACGTGTAATATCCTGGCGTGGTCAGCATCAGTTCCTTTTCGGCATCGCTGATGTACGGTTTGCAGGCACCGATCAACTGAAAGACGAAGGCGCGCAGGAAATGGCGCCAGTCTCCCCCCTCCTGCTCCATCAAGTTCGAATAGCGCTGCAATTGTTCGCGCGCGTGAGCCAGCACGAGAGGAACCACCAGCTCGTCGAAGATCTTGCCCATTTCCATGTCCACGGGCAGATCGCTGCACAAGGCCTGCAGCTTCTCACGGAAACGGCGAACGGCGTCGTAGCCGTCGTGGTAGTATTCGGTCACGATCCGGGCACCCGTGACCCGTTCGGCGGCGACGAGGCGGGCGAAGCCGAGGATGCCCGGTGCGCCGGCATCGATCAGCCGATCCAGCAGTGGCTCGGTTTTCACCTGGCGTCCGACGCGGAAGCGGGCCAGATCTCCCAGATCATGGAGGATGTCGTCGATGGTGACAGGCTCCACGGACAGGCCCTGCTTCTGGGCCTGCTCGAAGGCGGCGGGATGGACGATGTCTCGATCCAGTTCGAACAAGGTCGGGAAGTTATAGGTGTGGGTGATGAGATCCACCTTCCACTCCGCCCATTTCCGCGACACCCCTTCGTTGTAGACCTCGTCGGCCACGTCATAGGGATCACGCTCAAGAATGTCACGGCGCCAGGCCTTGAAACGCTCGGCATATTCGCCGTAGAACTCGCCGAACTCATCCTCCTTGGGGTCGATCCGGTGCCGGCCTTCGGCGCGCAGACGTGCGGAGGGATCCTTCAGGTGTTTGTTATGCTGCCGCAGCGTGTCCTTGATGAAGGAGATCCCAGGCAGGTGGACCTGACGCATCCGCACCTGCATATGCCGCACCAGTTCCAGGATGAGGATGTAATCGAGCAGCGGATAGGCTTCCTTGATGATGACCTCCGTCAGGGCCCAGTAGTCATACCCCCGCTTGAAGGCGGCAGCCACAGCCTGCTCTGGCATGTATACGTTGCGCCGCGTGCGCCCCGTGTGGAAGGACTGATGGGCGCGCACGTCACGGAAGGCGAGAAGTTTACGTTGCTGCACCAGGACCACACTGATGCCGGCAGCGAGGATGCCATCGAGGATGACTTCAGGGAGTTGGCGGATGGCACCGTAGAAGAACTTGACGAGGTCGTGACCGGCATGAAACCGGGGAAGCGTGTCATCCTCCATCAACAGACCCAGGCGCAGGCGGGTCTGTTGGCCGAAGATCACCGTCTTCGGTGCCAGGCGGATGGCATCGTTGACCTCGGCGTGGGGGATGTCCCCTTCACGCAGACCACTGTTGGGACGGTCGTCGTGAGCCGGGATGTGACCCACACCACCATACTGCTGGTCGCCGGCGGGTGCAGGATTCTGCGTTTGTTTCGCCATCTCAGCCTCGCCGTTCTGCCCTCGCGGTCGCCGGCGACCCCAACGAAACCTCTATGGGCGCCCTCGTCCTGAGCGCTGCGTGATGCCGCGCGTCAGATGCCAGCCATGGCCGTACTCACAGACATAGACGCGCAGGTCCGCCCCCTGCTCCCCACGCAGGATCGCCGCCCGACGACGCGCCTCCTGCTCATTGCGGTACGACTCCTTGGCCTTGCCGTCGGCGCCACGGCAAGCCGGGCACGACGTGCTCGGCGTTTGACGCTCCACCGGTGACAGGTGCCACTTGCCGCAGGTATCGCAGGCGTACGGCAACAACTGGCGGCCGAAACGTTCCAGGGCATGCGCCGCCCCCTCTCTTGCCTCCGCCTCATCATCGTACTCGGTCAGCGGCCGTCCCGAGGTCTTCCCTACACATGTCTCACTCTTGAAGGTCATGCGTTACTGACGCTCCACCATGCCCACACTTGGCGCCCCGTCGCGGCCATCCATGGCGCGCTGCACTCTGTCGATGAGTGCCATCACGGGCAACACTTCGACGCAGCTCGTTAATGCCGTGCGACCCGCGCCGATGGCGGCAAAGAACTCGGCGTCCTGTGCCTCAACGCCGGATGGTCCGGACACCGCGACATCATTGCCCTCGTGATCGGTGAGACCGCCCTTGCTCGACACGTAGGTCGCTTCTTCGCCGATAAAGCGATACAACCCCTGGATCGGCCCGTGGTTGTTGAAGGACTGGGCGGCACTCACCAGGCAGCCGCTGCGCGCCTTCAGGGCGATGGTGACATCCATCGGCACCTTCAGTGTCTCATGCACGGGGCCACACTGACCCCAGGCCTGCATGTCGGGATCATCGAGAATCCAGTAGACCATGTCGAGCATGTGACACGCCTGATGCCAGAGCAGATCGTCCGTCCAGATGCGCGGCTTGCCGAAGCGGTTCTCATTCACTCGACGATGGAAGTAGGTCTGCTGGACGATGTGGTGCAGATGCAATCTCCCCGCCCGTACGTCATCATGAATCTTGCGAAACACCGGACTGAAACGCTGCGTGTGGCACATCATGGCCACTTTGCCCGAACGGGCCTCGGCGACGACGACACGCCTGCATTCAGCCAGTGACAGTCCCATGGGCAATTCCAGCAGCACGTGTTTGCCCCTCTCCAGAGCCATCACGGTCTGTTCACAGTGCACCTGATTCGGACTGGTGATTACCACCGCCTCCACACCGGGCTGATCGAGACACTCCTCCAGGTCTGTGGATACATGGCCGATGCCGTACTTCTGTGCGAAGGCTTCGGCATCGGCACGAATGCCACCAGCGAGACTGACAACTTCGATGCCGTCGAGCTTCTTCAGGGTTTCGATATGTGTGATGCCCTGGGCACCCTCACCAACGAGACAGACTTTCATACGGGTTCTCCTTTTTGGTTGGACAGATCTCCTGCACAGGCCTCGCCTCGGCTGCTGCCAGCGTGGAAAATCGCTCTCACGCCAGCGGCGGCCACAACAGCAGACTGCGCACGGCCGAGACCCGTTCGACCCAACGTTGCAGCGGACAGGCGGGCACCTGGCTCTCCCGCAGGTCAAAACCGAAGGCGCGCTTGCTCAACACGATCAGGGGCGGCGACTGAATGCGTTTGTAGTAGTTGCTGCGCAGTTGGTGTTCCACCCACTCGAGGTCCTCGACCCACGAGCCGGGCGTCGGGAACGCGTCGAGGAAGGCCGCCTCACCCCAGGCACAACCCAGACGTTGCAGCAGACAACCATCCAGCAGCCAGTCCACGAGGTCCACCGGGTGGCGCCGATATTCCAGCAGTTGCCGCAGGACGGCACAGTGGTAGCCGTACAGAATCGGATCCCCTTTGCCCTGCGTCACATCCTGTTCGGCGGAGAGCTCGGCGCTGGGCACGGTGGAGCGATCGAGCAGATTTCCCGGGATGACCTCACGGCCGTAGACGACCTCGTTGAAGTAGCGGGCCAGTTCGAAGACCTGCACTTTATAGAGATCGGCAATGGGAGCGATCGCGCCATCGAGGTCGCCGTACAGCGTCGTGTAGCCCAGGGCGAGCTCCGTCTTGTTGCCGTTGTTCGTGAACAACATGCCATGCTTGGCGGCGATCCCGGAGAGCACGTCGGAACAACGAATGCGCGCCTGAATGTTCTCGTCCACCAGGCGCGAATACTGGCCCTGCGAACGGCTGAAAACGGCATCCCGCACGATGGTGGACACGTCGCCGTAGAGCTCTTCGATGGGGATGCTGAGAAAGTCGATATCCAGCTCAGCCGCCAGAGCGCGCGCGTTGTTTCGCGTCACGGCGGCATTGAAATGGGTTGGCATGTTGACGGCAAATACGCGCCTGGCACCAAAGGCCTGTTCCAGCAGACAGGCAACGACGCAGGAGTCGATCCCCCCGGAGGCGCCGATGAGATACCCTTCGGGGGCGCTGCGGAAGTGTTCCAGATGTCGCAGGCCCTGCAGGATCCCCTGATAGACCGAAGCCATCTCAGTCGCTGCGCCGGATGCCGTCGGCAGGGCGGGCCCGACCGATGCAACGGGGCTGAGATTGCCCCCTACACAGACCAGATCCTCAGCCCAGGCGGTGGCACGAGCGATGCTGGTGCCATCGGCTTCATAGGCCGTTGTGTCGCCATCGAATACGAGGATGTTCTTGCCGTTGTTCTGCGCACCCACGTGGTTGACGTAGAGCAGCGGCACCGGAGCGCCCTGCAGAATGCCCCGAATCGTGCGGTTGCGCTTATCGTTCTTCTGCCATGTCCACGGCGATGACGACAGGTTGAACACGGCCTGCGCGCCGCCACGGGCGTAACAGGCGAGCGTGTCGAGGACCTCCCCTTCCCAGCAGTAATCCTGGCACCAGATGTCTTCACACAGCTGCACCCCGAAGCGGAACGTACCGCCGCTCCTGCGCGGCACTTCGAACGGGATCGCCCAGTCGTAGACGGAACGTCCCTGCTCCTGCGCCAGCAGTCTCGTCGAGACGAAATGGCGGTCATCATCGAAGAACCGGTAGTTGGGCTGCAGCGTCTTTGGCTGGCAGCCGGCGGGCAGACCGGGCGGCAGACCGGGGCGCTCAACCCAGGCACCGTCGTGGCAGACCCGCACGGTGTTCATCTTGCGCAGGCGGCCATCCTGGCCAATGTGCTGCCGATCACACACGACATTGCCGAAGATCAGGGTCAGGCCGGCGCTGGCAGCCCGAACACGCTCGCTGTACGCCGCCCAGTCCTCGACGAGGGTGTCCACCTCCCAGAGGTCGCCGAGGATGTAGCCCGGGATACACATCTCCGGAAATGCGACGACTTCGGCCCCGGCGGCACGTGCGTCGGCGACGAGAGACTCCAGGCACCTGACATTCAGGTCGGGGCGTCCGGGGCGGACCTCCATCTGCGCCAGTGCAATGCGCGGCAATTCGGCGATGCTTGTCATGGGCCGTACGGATGAGGTGGCATGTGTGGAGACGTCGGCACTAGCCAGCGGCGGCGGCTTTGTGTCGCGATCCAACCGCGACGCGGGCGGCACGAACACACTCTCCCAGCACCGGGATCCCGGCGCGGATCTGTGCCACGGTGGGTTGTCCAAAGGCGAGCCGGATGTTGGGCACATCGTCGCCGTGGATGTGGAACGAACGCCCGCGGGCACAACGGACACCACGCTCCGCGGTGAGACGCAACAGAAGATCGAGGTCGACATCGGCCGGCAGATGCACCCAGATGAACAGACCACCCGCAGGTCGGGACCATGTACATATGTCGCCGACACTTTCCTGCAGCCCGACCAACACAGCGTCACGTTTCATCTTGAGGGCGGCATTCATCTCTGCACAGTGATCCCACAGGCGATCACGGAAGAACTCGGCCAGCACGGCAGCGGTCAGCAGGCTGTTGCCGCCGTCGAAACGGCGCTCGAGCAGACGCTGCAGCATCGGTGGGCGCGCATACAGGTAGCCCTCGCGGACGCCGGGCCCCAGAATTTTTGACAGGGAACAGAGATAGATGTGATCGGTACCCTCGGGATCGAGGGCATACAGCGATGGCTCCTTGTCACCGTCGAAGTGTACATCGGCGTAGCAGTTGTCCTCGACGATGGGCACGGCAAAACGCCGGGCGATATCGATGATGGCCAGACGCCGCGCCTTCGGCATGACCGAACCGGTAGGGTTCTGGTAGGTCGACAGAATGTAGAGAAAGCGCGGCGGCGTACCAGCCTTGTGCAACGACGTCAGTACGCGCTCCAGGTCATCGGGACACATACCCTCGTCATCGAGAGCAACACCCTCCATGCGCAGACCCAGGCGACGATAGGCGCCGATGGTCCCGGAATACGTCAGTTCCTCACAGACGACGATATCCTCGCCAACGCCCGTCATCAGGGCTTCGGCGACAAGGGTAACGCCCTGCATCGAACCATTGGTGAGGACGATGTGCTCCGGAGAAACCTGCACCCCTTCGCGTTGCGACTCGCGCGCCGCCATGACCTGGCGCAGGCCCAGGTGGCCCAGGTCACCAGGATAGCGTGTGAAGTCCTCGCCAACCCTCGGGATCGCCCGTAGCGCCGCCTCGGCGAGGGCTTCGGTTGGAAATGTTTCAGGGTTGGTACAACCACTGCCGAAATCGTAGACCGGCTTGTCTGCCATGGTCGTGCTCCTCACAAAGTGGTAGAGGTAAGATACACGAGCCGGGAGGATGACCAACCTGCTCAGGAATTGGTGCGACCGACGCGCCCCACATACAGACCACGCCCCGTCAATCCGTCCGCTTCGTGGTGCACATCGGTGAACCCCGCCTCGATCAGAGCCGACTCCATCCGCCGCTTGCTGTAGAGGCCCATTTCATGGGTCTCGCGGGAGTACTCAACCCCCTTCCGGCTGCCCACCAGGTAGTGGAACTCCATGACGGAAACACGGTCGGTTCCCTCCTCACGAAGGGAGGAATGCGCCATACGGACGATGCTGTCGCCCCCGTCACGGCCGCCTTGGTCCCAGCGCACCGATGGGGCCTCCCAAACCTCTGGCGTCAGCCAGGGCTCAATGACAACAACACCTCTTGATGTGAGGTGCTCACGAAGACAGGTGAGAGTGCGCACAAGCTCAACCCGCGTACGGGCGTAGCCGATCGAGCTGAACAGGCAGAGGGCGACATCATAGAGTCGATCGAGGCGGAAATCCCGCATGTCACCGACGTGATAACGGCCACTGGCGTTGCGCCGGCGTGCGGCCTCGAGAAAGGCCGGATTGAGATCCAGCCCGTCCACCTCATAGAACCGGCACAGATGTTCGTCATGGGCGCCGGTGCCACAGGCAACGTCGAGCACGGTATGCAGGGACGGGTCGAGGCGCGACAGACGCTCGCGCAGCAGATGCGCCTCGCGCACGTAGTCCTTGGTGGCGTAGAGAGTATCGTACTGTTCTGCGCTCAGTTGAAACACGGTCGGACTCGCGCGGGTAAGACGTTGGGTTGCACCAACGAGAAAGGGCCCGGGAAAAACCCGGGCCCCGTCTCAACTGCCGTTGGACTTGCTGCCGTTGGACTTGCTGCCGTTGGACTTGCTGCCGTTGGACTTGCTGCGTGATCGCAGCTGCAATCGGGCCCGCCTCGTTGTGCGACCATCAGCAGTGCCTGCCGCTATGCGCCCGATTCCCGTCCGGCACTTCTGCAACGCATTTCAAGCTAGTAACGGCCCCAATCTTGTGCAAGATATATTTGGAAAAAAACACAGAGCACCGCGGACGTTGCGACGACGTTGTTGATCCGGACGTCAGTGCGACACAGCGGCCGCCGCTTCCCGGACGACTTCTGACAGACTTGGATGTGCGTGTACGGTACGGGCGAGGTCTTCGGCGCTGGCACACATCTCCATGGCAACAACAGCCTCGGCGATCAGATGGGATGCCTGCGGCCCGAAGATGTGGACACCCAGCAGCCGATCGGTATGCGCATCGGCAATGACCTTGACGAAGCCGTCGATGCAGTTGACGCTGTGGGCGCGGGCGTTGGCGCGGAACAGGTGTTTGCCGACACGGATCTCATGTCCCGCCTCCCGTGCAGCAGCCTCACCGAGGCCAACAGATGCAACTTCGGGATATGTGTAGACCACGTTGGGAATTGCGTCGTAGTTGACCGAGGATCCCATGCCTGCCAGGCGCTCGACAACTGCAACCGCTTCTGCTTCTGCTTTGTGCGCCAGCATCGGGCCCGGCGTCACATCACCGATCGCATACACGCCGGCCGCTGTTGTTTGATAGTCCCGGTCGACGGTGACGAAGCCACGTTCGTTGACGGCTACGCCTGCTTCGGCCAGTCCCAGTCCGGTTGTGTGTGGTCGGCGACCCACCGAGACCAGCACACAGTCGCAGCCCACCACATCGACTTTCTCGCCCGCACGGCTGAGCAGATGCAACTGCACGCCGTGGTCGTCGATATCGGCACCCGTTGCCCGGGTCGACAGGCGAAAGGACATCCCCTGTCGCGCCAGCGTGCGCTGCACCTGCTGCGAGATCTCCGCATCCGCGCCGGGCAGTACCGCGTTCATGAACTCGACAATCTCCACTTTCGTACCCAGGCGGCTCCACACCGAGCCCATCTCCAGACCGATCGCGCCAGCGCCGATGACGACCATCCGCTCCGGCACAGCATCGAGAGCAAGAACTTCGGTGGAACTGAGGATCCTGTGCCCGTCAAACGGCAGATCTGGCAACTCTACCGGGGATGACCCCGTTGCCAGCAGAATACGCTCGGCGAGAAGATCGGCACCGCCATCTACGGTCACTCTGCCGCCGCCGGCAAGACGTGCCGTACCCTCAACCCAGTCGACGCCCTTGCCTTTGAACAGGGCCGCGACACCCTTGGTCATCGTTGCGACGATCTTGCTCTTGCGCTGCATCATGGCCGCAAGATCAAGCCGCAGATCGCCGACGATGATGCCCTGATCCTCGAGTCCGTCCTGCAGCTCTGCCCACCGGTGGCTGGATTCAAGCAAAGCCTTGCTCGGAATACATCCCACCTGCAGGCACGTGCCGCCGAGCCAACCCTTGTCGACGCACGCGACCTTCATGCCGAGGTCGGCAGCGCGGGCGGCAGCGACATAGCCGCCGGGACCGGCGCCGATGACGAGCAGATCGTAGGTCGGCATCTCTCAGACCTCGAGCATCAGGCGCGCAGGATCCTCCAGCAGATCCTTGATGCGCACGAGAAATTTCACCGACTGCTCCCCATCGACGAGACGGTGGTCATAGGTCAAAGCCAGATACATCATCGGTCGGATGACGACCTGCCCATCCACAGCAATGGGGCGCTCCTTGATGCCGTGCATGCCGAGTATGCCCGACTGCGGCGGCGTCAGAATCGGTGTCGACATCATGGAGCCGAAGACGCCACCGTTGGTGATGGTAAATGTGCCGCCGGACAACTCGTCCAGGGCCAGCTTGTTGTCGCGTGCCGCCAGTGCCAGGCGTTTGATCTCGGCCTCGACACCTGCCATGGACAGGCTCTGTGCCTGTCGCACGATGGGGACGAGGAGACCACGATCGGAGGACACGGCAATGCCAAGATTGACATAGTCGTGGTAGACGATGTCATCCCCGTCGATGCTGGCATTAACAGCGGGATGGTCCTGCAGTGCCAGGATCGTCGCCCGCGAGAAGAATGACATGAGCCCGAGGGACACGCCGTGCTTTTCCTGGAAGCGCTCTTTGTGGCGCTTGCGCAGGGCCATCACTTCCGTCAGGTCGACCTCATTGAAGGTGGTCAGCATCGCCGCCGTGTGTTGCGCTTCCGTCAGACGTTGACCGATTCGCTTGCGCATGCGTGACATCGGCTCGCGACGTTCACCACCGACAGCGGCGGCGGGCCTGATGGCCGGCGCTTCGGCGGGCGTTTCAGCCGGCGCTTCGGTCCGCGTTTCGGTCCCTGATTCAGTCGGGCGGGCCGGCTCGGGACGGGGTGGAGGCACGCTCCTGCTGATCGCCGGCGCCGCGGCAGCCGACTTTGCCAGTGAGTCACGGGCGTCGTTCTGGCGCTCTTTGAGATAGGCGAGGATGTCCTGTTTGATGAGCCGGCCACTGCGCCCGGTGCCAACGATCTGCGTCGCATCCAGATCGTTCTCCTCCACCAGCCGACGTACTGCCGGACTCAGCTCTGCCAGGTCAACGGCAGAGCTTTCCGCGTCTGCCTCTTCCGTTTCATCCGCCTGGGGCGGAACAACCGCGGCAGCAACCGCAGCGGCAGGCGGGTCAATCACGGTGGCATCGGCTGGGGTCTCGGGGCGCACGCCTGCCTCGATCTGCGCCAGCACCTCACCCACCGTCAGAGTCTCGTCGACCTTGCGCAACTGCCGCAGAATACCCGCCGTCGGCGCCGGCAGGTCGACGTTGGCCTTGTCCGTCTCGAGAACGCAGATCGGCTCATCCTTGTCCACATAATCACCCTCGCCTCGGAGCCACTCGAGGACCGTCACTTCGCTGACCGATTCTCCCAGCTCGGGAATCTCTACATCTACCGCCATCTGATATCCTGTGTCGGGTTAGCTGCCGCTGCCGCCGTCGACTGCGACCACGCGGGGCTGCACATTTTCCAGCTTCAATTGTTTGTCGGTGGCCACATCGAGAGCCTGATCGACGATTTCCTGTTGCTCTCTTTGATGCTGCGCCGCGTCGCCGACAGCCGGACTGGCCGCCTCATCACGGCCGACATATCTCAGAACGGCCCCGGCGGGCAGCATGTCGTCGAGCCGGGGCTGCAGGAAATGCCAGGCGCCCATGTTCAGGGCCTCTTCCTGAACCCACAGGAACTCACTGGCGTTGCTGTAGCGACGCAGGGCCTGGTTCAGTTCCGCCGTCGGGAAGGGGTAGAGCTGCTCGACCCGAACGATGGCGACTACGTCAAGAGACTGCTCCTCGAGGCCGGCGAGCAAGTCATAGTAGACCTTGCCGGTGCACAGAATGACGCGACGCACGGCCGTCGCATCCGGCACTTCGGCATCGATGACGTTGCGGTAGCCGCCGCTGGTGAATTCTGTCAGGTCCGAGACGCAGCGCCGGTGCCGCAGCAGGCTCTTGGGGGTCATCACGATCAGCGGCTTGCGGAAGTTGCGGTGCATCTGCCGGCGCAACACGTGAAACATCTGCGACGGCGTCGTTGGGTAGACGACCTGCATGTTGTTCTTGGCGCACAGCTGCAGATACCGCTCCAGACGCGCACTCGAATGTTCGGGCCCCATGCCCTCCTGCCCATGGGGCAGCAACATGACGATGCCACACATGCGATGCCACTTGGCCTCGGCGCTGGCGATGTACTGGTCGATGACGAGCTGTGCACCATTGGCGAAGTCTCCGAACTGGGCCTCCCACATCACCAGCCGCCGCGGGTCGGTGGAGGTGATGCCATACTCAAAGCCGAGGACGGCCAGTTCGGACAGCATTGTATTGAGCACGACGAATTCGCCCTGCTCCCGGGACATGTGTTGCAGGGAGGTGTGTTTCGCCCCCGTCTCAATGTCGTGCCAGACCGCGTGCCGATGGGCGAAGGTCCCCCGCTGGGCATCCTGCCCGGCAAGGCGCACGGGGATCCGCTCCAGCAGCAGACTGCCAAAGGCGAGCATCTCCGCCCCACCCCAGTCCACGGGGCGTTCGCCACAGGCCATTTCCCGGCGGGCGCTGTTGATACGCTCCACCGTCCGATGCAGGTGGAAACCCGCCGGCGTCTGCGTTGCCAGGTCGCCGATGCGTTTCAGGGTGCGGGCGTTGACCCCGGTATCGGCATCCCACACCTGACCGGCCCAGGTCATGCCCTGCCAGACGCCGCCGAAGGTATTGGTCCGTGGTTTGACCTTGAGCCGCTTGGCCTTCTCCTGACAGCGCTCGAGGACGTCCCGTATGTCGCGCCGGATGCCATCGACCTCTTCCTGCGAGAAGACCCCGGCATCGGCGAGCTGTCGAGCGTAGAGTGTCGCCACCGTCGGATGGTCCTTGATCCTGGCATACATCAGGGGTTGTGTCAGCGTCGGATCGTCGGCCTCATTGTGGCCGAAACGGCGGTAACACTTCAGATCGATCAGCACGTCGCGCTTGAACTGCTGACGGAATTCGATGGCCAGCCGCGCCGCGTGCACGACCTGTTCCGGATCGTCGGCATTGACGTGGAACACGGGGGCTTTGATCTGCCGGGCAATATCGGTGGGGTACTGGGTGAAACGGGTTTCTTCTGGCGTTGCCGTGTAGCCAAGTTGATTGTCGATGATGACGTGAATCGTACCACCGTTCCAGTAGCCTTCCAGCTGCGACAGGTTCAGCGTTTCCGCCACGGTGCCCTGCCCGGTGAAGGCTGCATCACCATGAATCTGTACGGGCACAACCCGGCCGCGCTCCTTGTCCTGCAGGTAGTCCTGCTTGGCCAGCACCATGCCTTCAATGATGGGGTTGACCAGTTCGAGGTGACTCGGATTGGGGCTGAGGGACAGGTGCATCTTGCGCCCCTGCCGTGTGACGAAGTCATACGAGTAGCCCTGATGGTACTTGACGTCCCCCTCGTCCTCGGCCCCTTCCCCGCGCGCGGCCCCCTCAAAGTCGGCCAGCATCACTTCGTACGGCTTGTGCAGGATGTGCGCCAGGACGTTCAGCCGGCCGCGATGAGCCATGCCGATGACCATCTCCTCGACACCCAGTGCGCTGCCCCGTTCCACCAGCGCGTCGAGCAGAGGCAGCACGGCATCCCCACCCTCGATGGAGAATCTTTTCTGGCCGATGTATCGCGTATGCAGAAACTGCTCGAACTCTTCTGCCTCCAGCAGTTGAAACAGAATCCGCCGCTGTTCTTCCACATCGTACGTCAGGCGCCCGAGGATGGGCTCGACACGCTCTTCGATCCAGGCTTCCTGCTCTTTGTCGCCGGTCGACATGGTATCCATGCCGAGGGTCCCGCAATAGGTCTTGTGCAGGGCATCGATCAGAGCTCTCAGCGAGCCATCCGTCTTGTAGCGGAAGGTGCCGAAGCCGACTCCCTTCTCGAGATCATCCTCGGTAAGGCCGAACTCGGACAACTCCAGCAGGGGATTGCTCGTCGGATTGTAACCCAGCGGGTCGAGGCCGGCGATGAAGTGACCCCGATGGCGATAGGCGCGCACGAGCGCCACACCACCCTTGTCCGTACGCTCTCGCTTGCGCCGTTCCTGCCCGACATGTTCCGGGCGTTTGTCGGCGGTGGGATCCTCTGTGTCACTGCGGCGGAAGCCGAATTCGAAGCCCCGGAAAAACGTGACCCACTCGGCCTCGACGGAGGCAGGATCCGCCTGATACTGCTCGTAAAGGGCATCGATGTAGTCGGTGTTGGCGCTGTTCAGATCTATCGGTCGCATTTGGGCCGCTCATTATTCGGCAACTGGCTGGATTCGGCAACTGGCTGGATTCGGCAACTGGCTGGAAAAATCCGGTAACTGTAATGCGCAGTAGAAGATAGAAGCTGCCCTGAAGACCGCAAAGGTGGTGCTCCCCTTCGTCTTGAGCGGGTGTCGGGCGGGACGTAGGTTCTTGCAGCACGAGATTGTTGCACCGTTTCGCCTCTTCTTCTCCAGCCGAGGCCCCTGCATGCCATTGTTGTCCCTTGCCGGCCCCCCGGCGCTTTCCGCTTTCCGTCGCATCGCCTTGCTCGATCGCTGCCGCAGTCTGGTGCCCACTGTGCAATCCATCGACGCCAGGTTCGTCTATCTGGTGCAGGTCGATGGGGATGCGGCCGACGACCTGGCGCCGCGGCTGGCCAGCCTTCTCGGCGTGACGGGTGAATCGGCCCTCGGCGCCGACGCGGCATCCGTGCTGATCACACCACGACCTGGAACGATCTCCCCCTGGTCGACAAAGGCCACAGATATTCTGCACAACTGCGGCCTCCGTTCGGTGTCGCGCATCGAGCGTGGGATCCGCTACACATTTCGGGGCGTGGGCCAGGGCGTGGCCGGGGCCGATCTCGAGCCGCTGCAGGCCCTGCTCCACGATCGCATGACGGAAGCGGCCATCCGTGACCCGGCGGCCCTGTTCGAACGCATCCCGGCGCGGCCCCTGTTGACGGTGCCTTTGCTGGCTGAGGGCCGCCCTGCCCTGGTCGGTGCCAACAGCCGCTGGGGCCTGGCCCTGTCGGACGAAGAACTCGACTACCTGGCCGAGACCTATGGTCGTCTTGGACGAGATCCCTCCGATGTCGAACTGGTCATGTTTGCCAACGTCAATTCCGAGCATTGCCGCCACAAGATCTTCAACGCCTCGTGGTTCATCGACGGTACGGCACAGGATCGATCCCTGTTTGACATGATCCGCAATACGCACGCCCGTCACCCCGAACACACGATCAGTGCCTACAGCGACAATGCGGGCGTCATCGAGGGTTTTTCAGCAGCAGTCCTGCGCCCCACGGGCGCCGATTTCTCCTACGTCTACGACGAGCGCCAGACGCACATAGTCTGCAAGGTCGAGACGCACAACCATCCGACAGCCATCTCGCCGTATCCGGGTGCCTCAACCGGTGTCGGCGGTGAAATCCGCGACGAGGGGTCAACCGGCACGGGTTCGCGGTCGCAGGCAGGGCTGTCCGCCTTCTACGTCTCACACCTGCGCCTTCCCGGCTGGCAGCAGCCCTGGGAGACGGACCTGGGCGAGCCTCCCGCCCATCTGGCGTCACCACTGCAGATCATGACGGAGGGACCCATCGGTGGCGCCGGCTTCGGCAATGAATTCGGTCGTCCCAATGTTCTCGGCGTGTTCCGCACGTTTGAGCAGGTCGTCGACGGGCGGCACAGAGGCTACCACAAGCCGATCATGGTCGCTGGAGGCAGTGGCCTCATCGACGCTGACCAGGTCCAAAAGAAACGGCCTGCCAGGGGGGACATCGTCGTGCAGATCGGCGGGCCCGCCATGCTCATCGGCCTCGGTGGCGGTTATGCCTCCTCCATGGACTCCGGCAGCAATGCCCAGGAACTGGACTTCGCCTCCGTCCAGCGGGACAACCCGGAGATGGAACGCCGCTGCCAGGAACTCATCGATCGTTGTTATGGCCTGGGAGCAGCCAATCCGATCAAGTCCATCCACGACGTCGGCGCCGGGGGGCTGTCGAATGCCTGTCCGGAACTGGTGGAGGACGTCGGCGCCATCTTCGATCTGCGGGCTGTGCACAACGATGAGCCCGGCATGAGTC
>JAQCJA010000008.1 GCA_027593305.1 bacterium | reverse complement strand
GGGATGAAGAGCACGAAGAACCTCGAGCCACTGCGCCCTCGGCCGCAGCATCGACAGTCGTCGAAGAACCTGCTCCCGCCGCAGAGCCTGAGCAGGAGGCGAGGCTGCAGCAGACCGCCGCGTTGGGCCCCGATCCAGGGGCAGAGCCGCTGGATGATACTCCCAGGGGCAACATCGACGATGGAGTTGAGAACCAGACGGCGGCGGCACCAGCCAACGCCGACGAGGAGGAACAGGAGGACGAACCCTTCGGGCGTGTGCAGCTGCAGCCCGAGTGGGTGGTAGCCCCGGCAGTTGAGCTGGTCGCTGAACCGGAGACAACCGAAGATTCCGGCCCTATGGCGGACGACGAGGTCGCCGCCCTCGGAGCTGGGCTGTTCGAGGATGAGACACCGACTCGACCTGCTCGGGGAGCGAAGAAGACGGTTCCGGCGCCGCCGGTGGCTGAATCAGATCTGGAGACGCCAGCAGGCGTTGATCAGTGGCTGAAAGAAAGCGCTCAGGCAGCCGGGCCACCTGCGTCGCCGCAGCATCTTGCCGAAGCGGTGCCACCCATGGCGGCAGCCTCCGAGACGGAGCTTGGCGAGCTCGAGATTGAGCTTGGCGAGCTCGAGATTGACGGGCCAGGACCTGACGCGGCCGTTGTCGCCGCCGTTACCCCGGGGGTGGCGCAGTTGGCGGGAAGACGGGGCAGCGAGTTGGCGGAACTGTTGCGAGAGTTCGATGCGGGCCCGGCACGGCCTGCGGAAGGCACCGAACCGGGCAGAGACAGTCCCGTCGCAACCGTTACTCTCGCCGAGATTTATGTGGGACAGGGCTACCCGGAGCAAGCCCTCGAGATCTACCAACGCGTACTGCGGGCCGATCCCGACAATGAGACGGCGAAACGCGGCGCAGCCGAACTGAGATGAGCACCATCTGACGATGCGGAGCACAGAAAGAAACCATGGCAGATACCAGCAATTTTCGTAATGGCTTCACGATGAAACTCGACGGCGATCTGTGGACCATTGTCGAGTTCCAGCACGTCAAGCCGGGCAAGGGCAGTGCTTTTGTGCGCACGAGGCTCAAGAACGTGAGTACCGGCAACGTCATCGATCGCACATTCCGCTCGGGAGACAAAGTCGAGGATGTGCGCATCGAGAAGCGGGACATGCAGTTCCTGTATTCCGAGGATGATAGTTTCCACCTGATGGACTCGGAAACGTTTGAGCAGATCGTCGTGAACCGAGCCTTGATCGGACCCGCAGCAGACCTGCTGCAGGAGAACGAGAAGACCTTCGTGTCCATCGCCGAGGATCGTGCGATCGGCGTGGAACTGCCCAATTTTGTCGAAATCAAGGTCAAGCAAACGGATCCCGGAGTGAAGGGCGACACAGCAACAGGAGCGGTGAAGCCGGCAACGCTTGCGACCGGTGCCGTCGTTTACGTGCCGCTCTTCGTTAATCAGGGAGACACCCTCAAGATCGACACGCGCACGTCTTCGTACGTCGAGCGTGTCTGACCCCCGGCGGACGGGAAACAAGGAGTCAATCGATGGCAGAAGCAGACACAGACAGCGATTCGGCTGAGACGCGGATCCCAGACGAGTTGCGCTACAGCGAGCAGCATGAGTGGATCGCAGTCGACGATGGCGTGGGCACCATTGGCATCACCGACTTTGCCCAGGGGGAACTGGGAGATATCGTTTTTGTCGAATTGCCGCAGATCGGCGACGTCCTTGAGAAGGGCCAGTCCTTCGGCACTGTCGAGGCCGTCAAGACCGTTGAGGACCTCTACAGCCCGATCAGTGGCGAGGTCATCGAGATCAACGAAACGCTCGAGGAAAATGCCGAGCAGGTGAATTCCGACCCCTATGCCGACGGCTGGATGATCAAGGTCCGCATCGACAGCCCCGACGATCTCGACGAGTTGTTGTCGGCCCAAGCCTACAAGGAGCTCATCGAGGACGTCTGAGACGGGAACAACGGCGGCTGCCAAGGGCATCGGATCTCTGGATTGACGGTGTGAGCTACAGCCCGTTTACTCTCCGGGATACGCCATGACACACACCGTCTCTCAGAGCACGCCAAGGGAGCCAGTAGTGGCTCCCCGGCCGGCGCCCGTCCTCGACGCGGCCGTTCTGGTTCTCAATCAGAACTACGAGCCCCTCAATGTGTGCTCTGTGCGACGCGCCTTGACACTCGTCTTCGGCGGCAAGGCAAGCAGCGTTGAACTGAGTGATGGCCGTGTGCGCTCCGTGTGTAATGTTTTTCCGGTTCCGAGTGTAGTTCGCCTTGAGCGTTACATTCGGGCGCCGCGCCGAAGAGTCGTGCTGTCCAAGAGAAATGTGTTGAAGCGCGACGGCTATCAATGCCAGTATTGTGGCGCCGTAGGCCACAAGATGACCATAGACCACGTGGTGCCGAAGAAACTCGACGGCCCGGAATCGTGGGAAAACCTGGTCACAGCCTGCGTGACCTGTAACGCTCGCAAGGGAGACCGACCGCCGGAACAAGCGGGCCTGCAGCTGATGCGCAAGCCACGGCGGCCGAACAATGTCACCTTCATTCGAAACTTCGTCGGCGCCGCCGACCACCGCTGGAAACCATACCTCTTCCTTGACTGATCTCCCGCCTGACTATTCGCCTGGCCCATTGTCTGGCCATCTGGCTGTCGAACCGACCGGCGAGACCGGGACCGACGCCGCCGATCCCTATGGGATTCGTCTCGGCGTCTTCGAAGGGCCCCTCGACCTGCTCCTCTATCTCATTCGCAAGAATGAGGTGGGCATCTATGATATTCCCATATCGACGATCACGAATCAGTACCTGTCCTTTCTGAACACGGGAGTGCATCTGCTCGATCTTGAGCAGGCGGCTGACTTCATCCTCATGGCGGCAACCCTGATGAAGGTGAAGTCGCAGATGCTGCTGCCGCGCGACATCCAGGGCGAAGAGGGCATCGACGACAGCTTCGGCGATCCCCGGGAGGAACTGGTACGCCGACTGCTTGAATATCAGCAGTTCAAGGATATCGCCGAATGGCTCAGTGACCAGGGCATCGAACAGCGAGACGTTTTCCATCGATCGGGCCACCTCGATGAACGTGATGCTGAAGCGGGCCTCCAACCGGTGTCGCTGTTTGATCTGCTGAAGGTCTACAAGCATATCATCGACAATGTACCAACAACGGTCGTACACCGAGTCATCGAAGAGGGTGCCTCGGTTGAGGAAAGCATCACCCACATCCTTGCGCAACTCGACGCCCGTTCCCGTGTGCGCTTCCATGAGCTGATAGGTGGCTTCAACAAGATCAACGTCGTGGCCACTTTTATCGGTGTTCTTGAATTGCTCAAGTCACAACGAATCCGCGTCCAGCAAGCTCGACCGTTTGACGACATATGGATCGAGAGTCGAGCAGCGGAAGATCGCACACTGCTACCTGCGGTGAACGACGAGGCGCCTGCCGGGAGCGACGAGGTCGGGGCGTCGACACAGATCATCGAACTGCATCCCGGGGATGCCGAGGCCCCGGCGAACGATGCCAGCAACGACAGGGATCCACCGAGTTGGGGCATGGTAAATGGGCCGGAGGAGGAACCGTCGTGAGCGATGAAACTGGCAACATGACCGAAGAGGAGTTACCAGCCGAGAACGACGCGGCCCCCTTTGAGCCGACGGAGTCTGGGTCGGAAGAGGACGGTGACGACGAGGATGAAGGCCTCGAGCCCGAGAAGATCCGTGGTATCGTCGAGGCTGTGTTGATGACCTCCGATACTCCCGTGACACCGGGCAAACTGCAGGCCCTGATCAAGAATGTGAACGGTCGTGATCTGCGTGTGGCCGTCGACGAACTCAATGAGATCTATCTTCAGGGTGGCCATGCTATGCTGATCACTGAGATCGCCGGCGGCTTCCAGATCGTCACGCGCAAGGAATTCGGGCCCTGGGTCCGCAAATTCCACGACCGCAGCCAGGTCCGCCTGTCCCAGGCCGCACTCGAGACCCTGGCCATCATCGCCTTCAAGCAACCGGTTACCCGCGTGGAGGTCGACAGCGTCAGAGGTGTCGACTCCGGGGGCGTACTGCGAACCCTCATGGAACTCAACATGATACGTATTGTCGGCCGCTCCGAGGGTGTCGGACGCCCCATGCTGTTCGGCACGACTCGCGACTTCATGACGCACTTCGGCCTGCGCAGTCTCGCCGATCTGCCCAAACCGAGAGAACTAGAGGAACTGCTGGCCGAGGGTGAGCGCAAAGCACAGGCCGCCGTTGGCGCTGCCGGGCGCGGGACACCCGAGGATGACGGTTTGCCGACTGCCGGCGAATCGGTCGACGCCGATGCTGGCGACGCCGATGCTGGCGACACCAGCGATGACGGTGCCAGCGATAACGATGCGCCAGAGGACGCCGCCGAGTGGGCGGATGACACCCCGTCCATGGTTGAGGACGAGGATGGCGACGATCCTGAAGGTGACGATGAGGCAGCGGAACTACGGTGACAACCGCAGCTGAAACAAACGGTCCCATGCGGCTCAACCGGTTCCTTGCCCGCGCCGGTGTCGCCTCACGGAGGCGGTGTGACGATCTCATCGCCTCCGGCGCAGTGCGCATCAACGGCGCCCCCCCCACAGGCCCCGGGGATCGCGTCGACCCGCTGCGGGACCGCGTCGAAGTGGAAGGCCGCGGGGCCGTGTCTCTGCCCATCGTCGGCGAATACATCCTGCTGAACAAACGGCGCGATACCCTCGTCACCCGCTCCGACGAGCGCGGTCGAAAGACGATCTATGAGGGCTTGAGGCTGCGCCCGGGGACGGTTGCCGTAGGCCGCCTGGATCGCGACACCAGCGGCGCGCTGCTGCTCACCGACGATGGAGAACTCGCCTACCGCCTGATGCACCCTCGATACGGGGCTGAAAAATGCTACGTCGCCATCGTTCGCGGCCAGCCCTCCCCTGCGACTCTGCGCAGACTACGTGAGGGTATCATCCTGGATGATGGTCCCACCGCCCCGGCCCAAGTACAGCGACTGCACGATGACGATCAGGGGCGTGCGCGGCTTGAGCTGGTGCTCAAAGAGGGCCGCAAACACCAGGTGAAGCGCATGTGTGAGGCCGTCGGCCATCGCGTGATTCAGCTGCGCCGTGAGAGATTTGCCAGTCTCGACGTGCTCAGCCTCGCCCCCGGATCATCGCGGCCCCTGCAACCGCGAGAGATCAGCGTGCTTCGCGGTCTCGTCGGCCTGCCCAAGGACTGATGGCCGGCGATCGCGGGCTGATCGTCGCCATCGATGGCGTCGTCGGTGCGGGCAAGTCCACAGTCGCACGTGGGGTCGCGGCCGCTCTCGGTTACCGCCATCTCGACACAGGCGCCATGTATCGGGCCGTAGCGCTCACTGCGGGCCGACAGGGGATCGGCCCGGCGGACAGCGGGCGCCTGCAGGACCTGCTCGCCGCGATCCACATCGATCTGGAACCCGAAACAGAAGGTGGCAGGATCCGCGTCGATGGCCAGGACGTCAGTGATGCCATTCGCAGCCCGGAGGTGTCGCGCGTTGTCGGATCCTACGCCGACATCCCCGCCCTACGTCGCGCCCTCGTGCAGCAGCAGCAGGCGCTCGGCCACCTGGGGGGCATTGTCGCCGAAGGTCGCGACATGACCAGTGTCGTATTTCCCTGTGCGGATCTGAAGATTTTCATGGTCGCCGATCTCGGTGAGCGCGCCCTCCGCCGGTATCGCGAGTTTGCCGCAAAGGGTGTGGTGATCACGCTGGAGCAGGTGCGTGCCGACATCGAACAACGGGATGACGAAGACGCCAGGCGTGATTATGGTGGCCAAAGGGCCTCCCCTTCTGTGGAACTGGACACGACCGGCTTGAATATCCCCGGGGTTGTGGAGCGAATCATTTCCCTTGCCCGAAAGGGCGGCGCCTAGGACATTAGTCGTTTGTTCCATTTCGGGACGCGAGCCGCCTGGCCCGTCCATCCATCCGCCCCTTTCCCGGCATGTGGTCTCTGCCATGTGGCCCCTGTGATGATCACCGGCCACCACGAGACGCGTCGCCGACAGCAAGTGAGCCCACCCGCATGACCGAAATCACCACCGAATCTACTGCAGACAACGCCATCGCCCAGCAGGCCGTGATCCCGGCGGCGCGTGCGCCCAAGCCGGTCTATGGCCAGATCGCCATCGCCGACCTGGATCGCCCCGAATACGAAGAAGCCGAGTTCGACCAACTGTCCCAGATGTATGATGAGAGCTTCTCCGGTATCAAGGAGGGCGAGATCGTCATGGGCAGAGTCGTCACCATCAACCCCAGCGAAGTCTTCGTCGATATCGGCTTCAAGTCTGAGGGTGCCATACCGATCAAGGAGTTTGGCGACGATCCGACAGCCATCCAGATCGGCCAGGAGGTCGAAGTCTTCCTCGAGAACGTCGAGGACCTCGAGGGGCGCGTCGTGTTGTCGAAGCAGAAGGCCGACTTCATGCGCGTCTGGGACGGCATAAAGGACGCGCACGACAGCGGCTCGACCGTCCGTGGCCGCCTGATGCGTCGCATCAAGGGTGGTATCGTCGTCGATCTGCTCGGCGTCGAAGCCTTCCTGCCCGGCTCGCAGATCGACATTCGTCAGGTCAAGAACTTCGACCAGTATCTCGGCAACGAGTACGAATTCAAGATCATCAAGCTGAACAAGGCGCGTCGCAATATCGTTGTGTCCCGCCGCTCCGTGCTCGAAGAAGAGCGGGAGAAGATGCGTCAGTCGCTGGTATCCGAGCTCGAGGACGGTCAGATCCGCGAGGGTGTGGTCAAGAACATCACCGACTTCGGCGCCTTTATCGATCTTGGTGGCCTCGACGGCCTGCTGCACATCACCGACATGTCCTGGGGTCGCGTCTCGCACCCGTCAGAGATGGTGTCCATCGGTGACCGCATTCGCGTCAAGGTCCTCAATTATGACCGCGAACGGGAGCGTATTTCCCTCGGCCTCAAGCAGCTTACGCCCCACCCCTGGGAGAATATCGGCGACCGCTACCCGGAGACGACAACGACGAAAGGCAAGGTGGTCAGTATCACCGACTACGGCGCCTTTGTTGAGCTCGAAGAGGGCATCGAGGGCCTGGTGCACATCTCCGAGATGTCGTGGACACAGCACGTACGCCATCCCTCCAAGCTGGTTTCCATCGGCGACATGGTCGAGGTCATGGTGCTGAAACTCGACGTCGAGAACCAGAAGATCTCCCTCGGCATGAAGCAGACGGATCCGGATCCGTGGGAGACCCTCGACAATCGCTACCCGAGCGGCACCCGCCTTGAGGGCACGGTGAAGAGCCTGACGAACTTTGGCGCCTTCGTCGAGATCGAAGAAGGCATCGACGGTCTGGTACATATTTCAGATATGTCCTGGACCCGTCGCATCCGCCAGGCGAGTGAGATGTTCAAGAAGGGTGACGTGATTGCGGTTGTGGTCACGGACATCGACCAGAAGCGACGGCGTATTTCTCTGAGCCACAAGATGGCCTTCGACAATCCCTGGCCGCAGCTGGGAGAGAGTTACGCCGTTGGCACCGAGTCCAGGGGGCGTGTCGCTCGTATCCTCGAGCGTGGCATCGTCGTCAACCTCGAGAACGATGTGGACGGTTTTGTGCCCCTGTCGCAGTTGGGTATCGATGACCTCGAGAACCCTCGGCAGAGCTTCGATCTCGACCAGGAGTTGCCGCTGAAGGTGATCGAATTTGATGAGGAGCAGAAGAAGGTCGTGCTCAGCGTCATCGAATACCTGCGCGACAAGGATCAGAAGGAGGTCGATGCATTCGTCGCCGCCCATCCGATCCGCGAGCTCGTCGAGGAGCCGGCAGAGGGCGAAGACGCCGACCGCGACGAAGAGATGGAAAGCTGGGGCTGACGAGCATCTTCGTCTGCGGCACGCCTGCGCGCCGCATGCAGCCATAACAGACGCCCAGAACGAACAGGGAGCGCAGCCGGTGATCGAATCGGCTGCGCTCTTTTCGTAAACTTTGCGCCGGGTTTCTCCCTCCTCCTACACGTGGCCAGCGGGACCCGAGTCGAATGGCTCCAACGCAGTCTTCAGAGCAGTCACCAGATCTATCTGGCGCCAAGCTGTCTCCGGCGATGGAACAGTACATGGGCTTCAAGCGCCAGCATGAAGACGCCATTCTCTTCTTTCGTATGGGTGACTTCTACGAAATGTTTTTCGACGACGCCCGCGAAGCGTCGCGGTTGCTCGGCCTGACGCTGACATCCCGCAATCATGGCAAGACATCGGGCAACATTCCCCTCGCCGGCGTCCCACACCATGCCATGGAGGGTTATGTCGCTCGACTCATCGGCATGGGGCGCAAGGTTGCCATCTGCGAGCAGGTGGAAGACCCGAAGACGGCCAAGGGTATCGTCAGGCGGGATGTCGTCGAGGTCGTATCACCCGGGACGGCGCTGTCCGACTCGATGCTCGACGGTCAGCGCAACAATTACACTGCCAGTATCTGCATCGTCGGCGACACGGTCGGCCTCGCCTGGGTAGATCTGTCCACGGGCGATTTCTCCATCGACGAAATGCCCCACACCGAATTGGCGGATGAGCTGGAACGGACGGCGCCGGCTGAACTGCTTGTTGGTGACAGTTTCTCCGCATCGGTACTGGAGCAGCTGATGCGTATCCTGCCGAGGGTGGCCCATACCCACATCGATGACTGGCATTTTGAGCGTGAGACGTCTCGCCGGGTGCTGCTGGAACAGCTCAAGGTCCGCTCGCTGAAGGGTTTTGATTGTGAGGATCTCGACGCCGGCGTGCGGGCAGCGGGTGCGGCCGTCGCCTACTTGCAGGACAACCAGCGGGCTGCGGTCACCCACATACACCGGCTGAGGCGGCGGCGGCGTGAGGACTGCCTGCTGCTGGATGCCACGGCCCAGCGCAACCTCGACCTGCTCGTCAATCAGCATGATGGGGGCCGCGATGGCACGCTGTTGAGTGTGATCGATCGAACCCGAACCGTGATGGGCGCACGGCTGCTGCGCCAGTGGCTGACGGCCCCATTGCGTGCGCCCGCGGCCATCGTCCGTCGCCACGACGCCGTCGCCGCGATCGTCGGACAGCGCCCGGGGCGCGCCCTTCTTCGGCAACATCTCGAACGCGTGGGTGACCTGGAACGTATGATAGCCCGGATCTGCTGCCGGCGCGCCTCCCCCCGGGATCTGACGGGACTGGCCAGTTCACTGGAAGCGCTGCCCGATCTGGCAGCGGCGACACGCGCCTTCCCCGCCGCGCTGCTGCAGCAACTGGGCAGTGCCGAGCAACTGCCCCTGGCGGAGGATCTCGTCACTCTGCTGCGTGCGGCGCTGGTCGATGAGCCACCCGCAACCCTGACCGACGGTGGCATCATCCGCGCCGGCTTCAACGCCGGGCTGGACGAATTGCGGCAGATCTCTTCCGGCGGTCGTGAATGGATTGCCCGCATGCAGACGCAGGAGCGGGAGCGCAGCGGCATCAGCAATCTGAAGATCGGCTACAATCACGTCTTCGGCTACTACATCGAGATCAGCAAGTCCAACCTCGAACGGGTGCCCGCCGATTACACGCGCAAACAGACACTGGCCAATGCGGAACGTTTCATCACGCCGGAATTGAAGGAGCAGGAGGCCAGAGTTCTGCAGGCTGATGAGCGCATCGGTCTGCTGGAACTGGAATTGTTCACCGATCTTCGTGACCATACCGCGGCCTGGTCCCAACAGGTACAGACGGCGGCGCTGGCGATAGCACAGATCGACATCCTCGCCGGCTTCGCCGAGGTCGCCGAGGCTGCAGACTACGTGCGTCCTGTGATCGACGGCGGCACGTCTATCGACATCGAAGCGGGGCGTCACCCCGTCGTCGAAGCCCAGTTGCAGCAGGGCCGCTTCGTCGCCAATGACGTTCGCCTCGATTGCAACGCCGAGCAGATCCTGCTGGTGACGGGACCCAACATGGCGGGCAAGTCAACGATCATACGTCAGGTGGGGCTCATCGTAGTGCTGGCGCAGATGGGCAGCTTCGTTCCGGCGCGCAGCGCCCACATCGGTGTTGTCGACCGGGTTTTCACCCGCGTCGGTGCCTCTGACAACCTGGTGCGAGGCGAGAGCACTTTCATGGTCGAGATGAACGAGGCCTCCACGATCCTCAACAACGCGGGCCCGCGCAGCCTGATTCTGATGGACGAACTCGGTCGTGGCACCAGCACCTACGATGGTCTCAGTATCGCCTGGTCCATCGTCGAGTACCTGCACGACAACGGCATCGCCCGGCCACGAACCATGTTCGCCACGCACTATCACGAATTGACGGATCTCGAGAACAGGCTGTCGCGGGTGCGCAATGTCAACGTCCAAGTGCGCGAAGAGGGCGATGGTGTGGTGTTCTTACACCGCTTGGACCATGGGCCATGTGATCGCAGTTACGGGATTCACGTGGCGCAGATGGCCGGTATGCCAGGGCCGGTTCTGCGCCGTGCCCGCGAGATCCTCGCCCGCTTGGAGAAGGATCATCGGGCATCGGCTTCGGCAGGAGTGACCGGTATCGTCGGCGATTCGCAGATGGATCTCTTCGGCACGACCGGTCCCTCCGATGAAATGCGGCATTTCCTTGAAGAGTTGCGTAATCTCGACGTGGGGCAGACGACACCCATGCGTGCCCTTTCCCTGCTGGCACAATGGCAGGAGACGCTGAACACCGATGAGGGGATGGACTGAAATGGCATCAGCGACGGATCGATTCTCCAGGCTGGAAAAGCTTGCCATATTTCTCATCGCCCTCGGCCAGGAGCGCACGCGTGAAATTCTTGCGGACGTCGATGTCGACACCCTGCAGCATCTCAATGGCGCCATTGCCGGGCTCGGAGATGTCTCAGCGACGGAAAAGGCCGCTGTGATGCTGGAGTTTGCCCACTTCTTCTACGCCGACGAAGCGATCAGCGCCGCGACACCGCCGCCGGCGGGCAAAGCCCCCGCCCGAAAAAATCCTGGCCGCAAGCAGCCCGCGCGCCGTGACGTCGACACGAGCGCGACGAAGAGCAGCAAACAGCCCGAGCAACTGCATCTGTCAGGCAAGGAGCCGACCCTCAGCAGCGAGGAGCAGGCCATTCTGCAGACGCTCGACAAACTGCGGCGGAAGGTCGATCCGGGACAGATCGACTGGGGACGGGCCGGTTACGATTTCGGCGATGGCTTCAAGGGGGCGGACGAGAGTCGCCGCTGACAGGCTGATCAGCCCTCACCGTGAATCTGCACAACGAGAGCGCGGGTGATGGAAACCAGGACGCTCAGGGCCAGCGTCAGTTCAGCAACGAGAATGAGTGTGTCCATCATCAACCTCCGAGTCAGGGTGGAATCACACACGGCGCGCTAAAGCAAAACCTGGACCCGGAACACGATCCGCTGTTGTAAGTTCTGTAATAACAGCATTATACCATCAAGTATCCGGTTCGAGTCGGCGCTGCGAAGCAGGCACCCTGTTCCCATTTCCACCACCCTTTTCCCATGCGAAGAGCCCAGTGAGCGAAGACAGCACTGAAGAAGAGATCGTCTACGGACGTCGACCCGTGCTTGCGGTCCTCGAAGAGGGACGGTCGATCCGTCGGCTGCTGCTGGTTCGTGGTGGCCATGGCGACGTGGTGGATGACATCGTGCGTCGCGCCCGGGACGGCGGCATCCCCTTCGACCTGCTGGATCGAGCCGCCCTGGATCGAACGGCCGGTGGCGGCAATCATCAGGGAGCGATCGCGCTGTTGGCAGCCCGCGACTACGCGGACTACGACGAAATCCTGGCTGCTGCCGGACCCGCCGCGTTCCTGCTGTTTCTCGACAACCTTCAGGACCCGCACAACCTGGGCGCAATTCTGCGCACGGCCCACGCGTTGGGTGTGGATGCCGCCGTGCTGCCAAGGCGGGGTGGGGTGGGTCTGACAGCGACGGTCGCCAAGGCTTCTGCCGGTGCGGTGGATCGCATCCCTGTTTGCCGCGTCGGTAATCTGCGTCGAGCCATCGACCAGGCCCGAAGTGCAGGTCTGTGGATCACCGGACTGGACCCTGAGGGTGACCGGGCGTTCGGCGATCTCGACTTCACCGGCGCCGGGGGCCTCGTTGTCGGCGCCGAGGGCCACGGACTCCGTCGCCTCGTGCGCGAAGGCTGCGATTTCGTCGCCCGTATCCCCATGGGTCGCGCCACAGCGGGATCGCTGAATGCTTCTGTCGCCGCGGGCATCGTCCTTTTCGAAGTTCATCGCCAACGAGAAGCCGCCGGCGCCAGGAGTAGCACGCCGTCGTGATGCGGACCTCGCTGATGCAGGGCTCAGTAACGCTGCTTCTGCTGATCAGCCTGTGCTCCGCCACCAATGCGCACGGCGAGGGGGATGCCATGGGCGAGGCTGATGCGGAGTTGGCGCTGACGCGAATGCTGCTCGACGCCCCGGCAGGCCGCGAAGGTGGCTTCGAATATCGTGCCGACAGTTTTGTTGACTTTGTCGAGGGCGACTCCATCCTGTTGCTGGGCCATGCCGTCGTCCTCCACCGTGGCGCTCGGCTCGAAGCGGCAGAGATGGTCTATCATCGAAATCTGCGTGTCGTCGTGGCGCGCGCCGCCAGCGACAGCACAGGGTCACCGGTGGGCATCCCGACCCTCTCCCGGGGCGCCGATGTCCTGACGGGTGAGCGCATCCTCTACGACACCGACTCTGGCGAGGGCGTCATTCGCGATGGCCGAATCGGCCATGAGGATGGCTTCTATACAGGCCAGCAGATCCAGACGCG
This sequence comes from bacterium, assembly GCA_027593305.1. Taxonomy (GTDB): domain Bacteria; phylum Latescibacterota; class UBA2968; order UBA8231; family UBA8231; genus UBA8231. The sequence goes on along the minus strand of JAQCJA010000008.1, from coordinate 13,074 downwards.
CTCCGAAGCTGAGTTTCTGGTCCACGCCGGGTCCTATACGACATGTGACGCGCAGCATCCCCACTTCGACTTCTACAGTCCCCGCATCAAGGTGCTTGTGGGCGACATGGCCATCGCCCGTCCCGTCTACTTCCGCATTGCCGAACACCGGCTGATCTACGTCCCCTTCTACGTCTTCTCCCTGCGTGAGGACCGGCAGTCCGGGATCCTGACCCCTGGATATGGCCGACGAGCTGTGTCCTTTGGCAGCAATATCTCGGAATGGGAAGTGCGCGATCTGGGCTACTACTTCGCCCCAAGTGACTACTGGGATGCGACCTTGTCCACCGATCTGCGCCAGAGAACGGGCTGGCTGACACGCGCAGCGCTGAACTATGCCTGGCGCTATCGCTATAGTGGGCGCCTCGAAACAAGAATTCAGAGTTCCGAGGTCGGTGATCGCACGAGTTGGTCGTGGTGGCTTTCCGGTAATCACAGTCAGGAACTGAGCCCTTCTTCCAGCCTGCGGGCGTCGGGTACATTCCAGAGCAGCCGGGACTTCATCCGTGACAATGGCGCCGGTCTGGACGAGCGCCTGAATCGCACCCTGCGCTCCAGCATCCGCTTCGATAAACGCTGGCGGGAGGCGGGTTGGTCGCTGAGTGCCGGTGCCAGCCAGACGAAGAATCTGGATACAGAACGAGCCGACGTCGTGTTGCCGGAGCTCAGCGTGCACCTGAGTCGCAAGAGTCTGTTTCCGACAAAGACAGGATCCGGGTCCGCGTCGGCAGCCGGCCCTTGGTATTCACGCATCTACTATGATGGCAGCGCGCGCACGCGCAACACTCGACAAACCACGTCGACAGCCACAACGGACCGCACCAGCGCCGATGCCTCTCTGCGCCTGTCGTCACAGGGCCGCCCGGCGGATTGGCTGAACGTCAACAGCAGCTTCAACAGTTCCTGGCAGCATACCAACTTGCGGGATGGCGGTATCGAGGGTGTGCGCACCGATCAGGCAAACGTCTCGGCGACTTTGTCGCAGACCGTCTACGGGCAGTTCTATCCGCACATCTGGCGGCTCACCGCCGTACGTCATGTGCTGAAACCGGATGCCGGGTTGTCCTTCTCGGTAACGCGCCCCGACACGGGAGACGTCGCCGGTTTTGGTGGTCCTGGTGGTGACTGGCGGGCAAGCCGGCGGCTGACCTTCCGCCTGGCCAACACGTTCTGGGCGAAGCTGCGCTCGACAGATGGCGAAGGTGAGGAGAGCAAGCACCGATTGGCGCAGTTGAACTTGTCCACTTCCTACGATCTGGATAAGGAGCAGCGGCCGCTTGCCGATCTGATCACCAGCCTGACGATCGACGCAGCGCGCAACCTGAATACGCGTCTCAGCCTGCGTTCGGAGTTCTATGATGATCAGGACCATCGACTGCGTACGCCCCGGATCAATCGCTTCGAGATCAATTCCAGCCTGCGTTTTGTCGGCACCACGTCGCGCACCGAAGACAGGTCCACGGCGCAGTCCGGTGAGGACAACGTCGACACAGATCAGGCTCAAGGTGGGGATTTCGGTTATGAGAACGGCTTGCAGCAGGACATCAACCGGGGAGGCGGCCGGAGGCTGCAACTGAGTCACTACTATTCCCGGCAGAGCTCTCTGGGCAGGAAGGTGACTCGTTCCTGGTTGCGCTCCTCCGTGGGGGGCTCACTGCTGCGTGTCTGGCACGTCGACTACTCTGGCAGCCTCAACCTGCACGCCCCCGGAATCGCCGCCTTCGACAGAGATCGGATCACCGCCGAGCTTCTCTCCGTGCAGCGGGAGTTTCATGACTGGACGGCGACGTTCAACATCGAACCCACCCGCTTCGGCAGTGATCGTGCCTTCTACTTCAAGGCGCAGTTGAAGGATATTCCTCAGATCCGCTTCGAACGCGGCGACAGCAGGAGAGTAGGCTGAACGTGCGAGTCCTGTTGCAGCGGGTGCGCCAGGCGCGGGTCGCCGTTGACGGGGAGATCACAGGCCGTATCGAGCGCGGCCTTGTGGCCCTCGTTGGTGTACACCGTGGTGACACGCTGGCGGATGTGCACTACTGTGCTGACAAATGCGCCCACCTGCGCATCTTCGCGGATGAGGCGGGTCGCTTTGACCGCTCTGTGCTGGACGTGGGTGGTCAGATCCTGGCCATCTCGCAATTCACCCTCTATGCAGACTGTCGCAAGGGGCGCCGCCCGTATTTTGGTGATGCCGCCGATCCGGAACTCGCCGAACCGCTGTACGAAGCTTTCGTCCAGCGGTTGCGGGACACGCACAGGCTGGACGTGGCCTGTGGCGAATTCGGGGCACATATGGATCTGGAGATACACAACGATGGACCGGTTACGCTCTTTGTCGATAGCGCCGTGAACGCCTGATGGGGTCCAATCCTGGTCTCGTGCTGGCCTCTGCTTCGCCTCGTCGAGTCGAACTGTTGCGACAGCTCGGCCTACCCTTTGAGCAGATCGTCAGCCCCGCTGAGGAACCGCCCCCCCAGGGCTCCGATCCCGAATCCTGGGCGCTGCTCTCGGCCCGGGCCAAAGCCACTGCCGTTGCCGATCTCATCAACAGCAACAGCGCCGTTTCTGCGGCCACGACATCCCACCTGGTGATTGGCGCCGACACCGTTGTCTGCTGTGCGGGCCAGCTGCTCGGCAAACCGGAGAGTGATGCGGATGCAGCACGTATGTTACGTCTGCTCTCCGGGCGTTGGCACACCGTGTGCACCGGAATCGTCGTGGTCGCCAGCGACGGTGAGTACTCGGCTGCGGAAGTAACTCGCGTACAGATGGTTCGCTTGTCGGCTGCCACCATCGCTGGTTATGTCGCCAGTGGTGAACCATCGGGCAAGGCTGGCAGCTACGCGATCCAGGGCCTTGCCGCCCGCTTCGTTGAAAGAGTTGACGGCTGTTACTATAATGTTGTCGGTTTGCCGCTGGTTCGGCTCTGTTGCCTTCTTGAGTCGGCCGGCTACGACCTTGACCCCCCCCAGGACATGGAATGAGCGAAGAACTATCCCTGTCCGAGGAACTTCGCCATGCCCGCGAGGCTCGCGGAGAAACCCTCGAACAGGTTCACCAGCGTACCGGCATCTCCCTCACGGTTCTGCGAGAACTGGAAAGTGGCGACTACTCGGTGGTTGAGCCGGTCTATGCCCGCCTCGCCATCAACCACTATGCCAGCCATCTCGGTCTCGATGGCGTTGCCTTCGAGACCCGCCTGCGCAGTGAGGTCGCCGCCACACGGCCGCCACCGGTGGTGATGCGCACCACCGAGCATCCGTCCATCCAGTCCCTGCCCAGACCATCACCGGTTGCAGAACTGATCCGCAGCCAGCCACCATCGCGGCTGGCCACGATCGGCGTCATACTCGTCGTCGGGCTGGCGATTGTCCTCTATCTGCTCGGTTCCGACACGCCCGATGTGCGCGGCACAAGCCACAGGCCACCGCCGGTCTCCAGGCCGGTTGTGACAGCCCCCCTGGTGCCGGCCCAGTCAGCACCGGCGCAGTCAGCACCGGCGCAGTCAGCACCGGCGCAGTCAGTACCGGCGCAGTCAGTACCGGCGCAGTCTGGCACGGCAGCGACCGACAGCAGACCGTCGCCGCCGCTGGCCACGACACCACTCGATGTTGCCATATCGACGGCGCTACCGGCGACACCCACAGAGGCGATCTCGCCAGGTGCAGCCGAGGCAGTCCCTGAGGTGGAGACGCGTCAGGACTCGGCCATCACGGCAGCGACTCCGGTTCCGGCCCTCACCGCCACTGACCTTCCTCCAGCTGCTGAGATGGCACCTGCCGTCGCCGGTGATACGGCAACTCCGTTGGAGTCGGCAAGCCCGGAGACTGCGGTCACGACGCCACTTGCCACAGTAGTAACGCCTGTGGATTCGGTCGCCTCGAGCAACACCGCGACTGTCGGCACGACCGTGACCCCATCGGGTTCCCTGGTGTTGCAGATCGATGCAGTGGACTCCACGTGGGTCCAGGTTCAGTGGGATGACAATGACGGTGTTGTGGAGATCATCCCCAGCGGCCAACGGCGCATATGGGGTGCTGAGCGTTTCTTCCTGGTTCGCGCCGGTCGTGCGCATGGCGTCCACTTTCACTTTCAGGGGCAGCTGCTCGGCGATGGTCGGCTCGGTGACCCACGAAGGTCCTGCGGTTCCGGGCTTCGGCCGAGGGTGTGCAGCTCCTCGGGCCCGACCTGGAACCGATCGAACCCGTCGCTTTGATCCCGCCCGACACCACGGAGGTTGCAGTCCGGGAACGTCCGTGAGCCGTCGCTTTGTCGAGGTGGCTCTGCCGCCGCCTCTGTCGCGGCAACTTACGTACGGTGTCCCTGCTGAACTGGTCGGTGTCGTCGTCGCCGGTTCGGTCGTCCTGGTTCCGGTACAACAGCGCCTCGTCACCGGCTTCGTCGTCGCCGAGACCGAGCCCGGTGCCAACGAGTCGGCGGGGCTGACCTCTTCTCGCATTCGCGATCTCACCCAGGTCATCGACACCGAAGCCCCCATCAGCCCCGAGGTGGTGCGCTTGTGTGCCTGGATGGCCAGTTACTACCTGGCCCCCATGGGCGCTGCCCTCGCAGCCGCCCTGCCGCCGGGTGTTCGTCTGACCAGCAGTCGCACCGTGCAACTCGTCGACCGCGGCGCATTGCCCCCTGATGATGCACTGGGCGCTCGCATCTGCATCGAACTGGCTGCAACAAAGGGGGCCCTGAAGGTGACGACGCTGCGCAAGCGCCTTGGCAAACAGGGCCTTGAAGCGGCTCTTCGACGCATGCAGCGACACCGCATCATCGACATGCGTCCGGACCTTTCCGATGCTGCCGTGTCGACGAAACATCAGCAGATGGTGCAACTCGTTGATGCCGACGCCGCACGTCTGGCACTGCCGGAGTTGGGCAAGCGCGCCCCCGGACAGATGGGTTGCGTGGAGTGCCTTCTGGCAGCCGGCCCCATGGCCAAACGAAGTCTCGTCGAGGCCGGTTTCAGCTACGCCGTGCTCAAGTCCCTGCAGGCGAAAGGCCTGATTCGCTCCGATGATGAAGAAGTTGTACGCGATCCCCTGGCCGACATCGATGCCGGTGAGGCGCCGGATCTCGAGCCGACGGCCGAACAGCGAATTGTCATCGAGCAGATCTTCCGCGCCCTCGACAGCAGGCAGTTCGCGCCGATCCTGCTGCATGGTGTCACGGGCAGCGGCAAGACTCTCGTATACATGCAAGCGGTGGAACGCGTATTACAGGAGGGGCGCTCAGCCATCGTCCTGACGCCCGAAATCGCCCTCGCCTGGCAGATGGTCCGGCGCTTTCGTGCCTACTTCGGCGCCGAGGTCGCAGTACTGCACAGTCAACTGTCGCTGGGGGAGCGTTATGATACGTGGCGACGTCTGCGACGGGGCGAGCAGCACCTCGTCATCGGCGCCCGTTCTGCCATCTTTGCGCCCGTGAAAGACATCGGCCTCATCATCGTCGACGAAGAGCATGACGGCTCGTATTTTCAGGATGATCTGGAGAGTCGACAGCCCCTGGCCTACAGTGGGCGCGACCTGGCCGTCGTGCGCGCCCGTTTCGCCGGTGTTCCTGTTGTGTTGGGGTCGGCGACTCCCAGCCTCGAATCGTGGGTCAATGCCCGTACCGGCAAGTATGCCCTTGCCGAGTTGCCCAACCGTGTCGATGATCGGCCCCTGGCGACGGTCGAAGTCGTGGACATGCGCCGCGAGCCTTTCCAGAAGCAGGAGCGCGCACTGTTCTCCAGGTCCCTGCGACTGAAGATCCGCGATCGGCTGGAAAAACAGGAACAGATCGTCCTGCTGCAGAACCGTCGGGGTTTCGCCCCCGCAGTACAATGCTCGGACTGCGGCGAATGCGTGGAGTGCCACCGCTGCCTGGTGGCGCTGACGTATCATCGAAGCAACGGCGAGCAATTGCGCTGTCATTACTGCGATTATCGCATGCCGTTGCCTGAGACCTGTCCCAAGTGTGGCAGTGAACAGGTGCGCCTCGCCGGCGCCGGCACACAGAAGGTTGAGACAGCACTTGAGGAACAGTTTCCCGGCATCCGCGTCCTTCGTATGGATGTTGACACGACCGGCTGGAAGGGTGCCCATGACGAGCTTGTGGAGCGGTTCCGCCGCCACGAGGCCGACGTTCTTCTGGGGACGCAGATGGTTGCCAAGGGCCTCGACTTCCCCGGCGTCACACTCGTCGGTGTCATCTCGGCTGATACCGGGCTGCACATGCCTGACTTTCGCGCTGCGGAGCGGTCCTTCCAGTTGCTGACGCAGGTGGCGGGACGGTCCGGGCGTGGGCTGCTCCTGGGTGAGGTCGTCATCCAGACACGACTGCCGGAAGAACCCGTGCTGCAGGCGGCGGCCCGACAGGACTATCTGGCGTTCTCCGAGGCAGAACTGCTGGAGCGGCGTGCGGCAGGTTTTCCGCCCTACGGACGCCTGCTGATCCTGCGCTGGCGTGGTGCCGACGAGCAGGCGGTGATGCGAGTCGCCACCGCAGGCTCGCAACTTCTGGCCAGGGCCTGCTGCAGCGATGTTACGGTTCTTGGACCGGCGCCGGCGCCCCTGGCACGATTGCGCGGCAACTACCGCTGGCAGTCGCTGCTGGTGGGTACCAACGCACGGGACCTGCGCGCCACGGCGACGGCGGCCCTTGATGATCTGCGCACTGCGGCGGCCCGGCATGATGTTGATGTTGCTGCCGTTGTCGACCCCCAGTCCACCATGTAAGCCGGACGGCCCTTTGATGCGACACCCTCATAACCTCGCAACCTGGCTCACTGTCTGGCTCACTGTCTGGCTCACGGTCTGTCTCATCGGGCTTGCCACCACGAGCGGCGTCGATGCCCAACCCGTAGACTCCGAGTGGGCCGCCTTCACCAGCATGAGTGAACTGACGGACCTGCTCGTTGATGGCTTCGACGTATGGGCAACCACCACCGGCGGCGTGCTGCACTACAGCCGGGCCCTGCGAAGCTACAAGCGCTACACACGGTTGGATGGGCTCGCAGGCAACCAGGTGCTCGCCATCGCCGCCGACGCCTCCGGCGACCTCTGGTTTGGCACCGATGGCCAGGGGCTGAGTCGATTCCATCGGGACACATCCAGTTTTGATCCCCCGTTTCTGGAGTTCCGAGACCTGAGCATCCTGTCATTGTTCGTTGATGGCAATCGCCTGTACGTGGGTACCAGCGAAGGCATCAGCGTCTTCCTCATCGACCGTGAAGAGGTCAAGGAGAGCTACCGCCGTCTCGGCAATCTGGCGAAGGACACGGAGGTGACGGCTCTTGAAATTCATGATGGCGTGCTGTTCGCGGGGACGCCGGATGGCGTCGCCTGGGCCCGGTTGGACCAGGCCAATCTGCAGGATCCCGACAGCTGGAGGTCGAGACCAAATACCGGGCCCGTCGTCGATCTGGTGACCGCCAACGGTCTCGTGCATGCAGGCAGCATGGTGGGTGTCTACACCTACGATCCTGCAGTGGATGACTTCTACCATGACTTCAACAGCCGTGGTGTCACAGCCATGGGTGCCCTTGGTGGCGTGGGCACGGCCGCTACGGTCGCCGGGGACTTCGTCACCCGCCGGGACCGGGGCATCTGGCAACGCATCGGTGCCCCCATTATCACCGACGTGACGGCTGCGTCTCACATGAGTCGTGAGCACCTGTGGCTGGGCACCAAACAGGGCCTGCGTGTCGTCGGCACCAATGCCCCATCCCTGCCGCCGTCCGGCGAACCAGGATCGAGCCGCTTTTACGAGATTGCCCTCGTCGGCGACGATGAGCTGTGGGCTGCCAGCGTTCCTGATGATCAGCAACGAACGTTGTCAGCCGGAGCCTATCACCTCGTCAACGATACCTGGACGGTTTTCGATCGCAGCACGGGTATGCCCAACGATGAGCTCGTCGCCCTCGAGACGGATCGCTCCGGGCGCCTCTGGATCGGCACCTGGGGTGGCGGCGTCTCCATGTACGACGTCAACAACTCCTGGGTGAATATCAATCGCGACCGCTCGGTTCTGCGGGGTGTACCGGGTGGACCCGCCTTTGTCGTCGTCAGCGATATCCACCGGGACCCGAGTGGCAACATGTGGTTGCTGAACAACCTGGCAGGCGTTGCGGTACTCGACAACTTCCCGCCAACACAACAACTGCTCATCGATCAGGTGGCCCTCGGCCTCGATCCGACCATCGACTTCTACCGCATGGCGATCGGCCCCGATGGTCTGAAGTGGATCGCCAGTCGCACGGACGGCCTCATTCTGCTGGACGATGGCGGCACACCCTTCACCAACGGGGACGACCGCTTCATCGTCGTCGATCAGGGCGTCGAACCCCGCCTGACGAGCAAGCGCGTATCCGGCGTGTTTGTTGATCGTACGGGCAAGGTGTGGCTCGCCACGGACAGCGGCCTCAACGTCCTCACCCCCGACTATGATCGGACGTCGGGCCTGTTGCGACGTTCTGCCTGGCGCACGTACACGACGTTTGATGGATTGTTGTCATCCGAGATCAACGCGATCGAAGGGGATGACAGCGGCAACATCTGGGTTGGCACAGAGTCGGGTCTGTCGCGTATCGGCGCCGATGGCGAACTCGATTTCACCATGACCCAGAGCAACAGCGGCCTCATCGACAATCGCGTCAAGGGCCTCACCTTTGACAGCCGCCTGGGGGAAATGTGGGTCGGCACCTTTGACGGTCTCAATCGCCTGCGAGTGGGTGCGTCCGAGCAGACGGCAGGACCTGAGGGTTTCTCCGTCTACCCGAACCCCTTCGTTACCGCCGGGCGTGACGAACTGACCTTCACCGGACTCCCCCTGGGTGCCGCCCTGCGCATCTATACCGTCGCCGGTGAGGCCGTTGCCTCCCTGCAGGTCGATCCAGGTCGTGCGGCGGTGACCTGGAATGGCCAGAATGACAGCGGCTTTCTGGTCGCTTCCGGCATCTACTACTACCTGGCCGAAGGGGAATCCGGCGCCCGTACACGCGGGCGCTTCGCCGTCGTCAATGGTGCGCCATGAGCCGTGCGCCGGCCCTCATCACAGCGCTTATGCTCGCAGCCGGCGCCGCAGCGGCACAACCGACGACGCAGTTCACCATCGCCCGCGTGCACTATGATGGCGGCGGCGACTGGTACAGCGATCCATCCTCGCTGCCGAACCTGCTGGCTTTTGTCGGTGCCCACACACGCATTCGTGTGGCCGACACCGAGGCTCGCGTGCGGCTCGATGACGAAGAGCTGTACAACTACCCCTATCTCTATCTGACCGGGCACGGCAACATCAGTTTCTCTGCCCGCGAGACGGCGAGGCTGCGCGCCTATCTGGAAGCAGGAGGCTTCCTGCATGCCGATGACAACTATGGCATGGATGAATCCTTCCGGCGGGAGATGAAGAAGGTCTTCCCGACACGAGATTTTGTCGAATTGCCTGCGGACCATGATCTGTTCCACAGCCATTTCGATCTGCCCGATGGTCTGCCCAAGGTCCACGAACACAACGGCAAACGCCCTCAGGCCCTCGGCCTGTTTCAGCAGCAGCGGCTCATCGTCGTCTACACCTACGAGTCGGATCTGGGTGATGGCTGGGAGGACGCCCCCGTGCATGGTGTTCCGGAGGCCACCCGGCAGGCAGCATTGCGCATGGGGACCAACATCATCGTCCACTCACTGATCCGGTAACCTGTGCCCGTAACGCCCGGCAACTCCCCGCACATGCGACTGCTGCAACTGTTGCTGCGGTTGCGTCGACGCCACCTGCTTTTTCAGGTGTTACACGCGGCAGCCATGGCGGTCACCCTGGCCATCACTGGTGGCGCCGTCGCCGTGCTCCTCGAGGCTCTGCTCTATCTGCCGCCCACGGGACGCGCGCTGCTGCTCGTGGCGATCCTGCTGGCAGCCGCATCCCCCGCAGCACGGTTGTGGCGTCTGTGGCGCCGGGGCCTGCCGCTGCACCGCATTGCTCTGGATGTCGAACGGCGCGCTCCTGAATTGTCGCAGCGGCTGATTACGGCCCTGGAACTTGGCGCAGCAGACGGGGTCCAACGGTCGCATTCGCTGGCACTGCTGGACGCAGCCACAAGCGAAGCGGTGGCTCTGCTGCAGCACCGCGACCCGGGACAACTGATACCGGCAGCGGCCGTACGCCGGAGCGCTGCGCGCCTGGCGGGTGTCGCCGTGGTAGTTGCGCTTGTGGGCCTTGCCGGAGGCGACAGTGCCAGCGATGCCGTCAGCCGCCTGTCTCAACCGTCGCAGACCTTTCGTCGGCCGCTGCGCACAACTCTGTATGTGACACCTGTCGAGCTGGAAGTGATCCGCGGCGATGATGCGGCGCTCTGGGTTCACCTCAACGGCGACCTGCCGACGACGATGCGTGTTCTTTGCGAGGCGTCGGCCGCGACAGACACCGTGGAGATCGTGCTACCCCTTGGCCTGGCCGGTGGCGACTCGGTGTACTACGCGTTCACCGAGGTGAGGCGCCCTTTCACCTTCCACATCGAAGCCGGAGACGGGCGGTTCGGTCCCGTGACGGTGGCGGTGATCGATCCGCCCGCGGTATCGCGGTTGCGCCTGGCCTATGAGTATCCCGCGCACACCGGTCTGGCGGCGCGGGTCGAGGAGGAAGGGGGGGATATCCGAGCCCTGGCAGGCACACGGGTCGAGTTCGATATCACGGCGACAAAAATGCTTGCGGCGGCGACCCTTGTTGTGGACGACTCGTTGCGACTGTCGGCGCAGGTCGTCGATCAGCGCGCCCGGGTTGTCTGGTCCTTGCCGGCCGCAGATGGGGGCAGGCACGATTATCGAATCGATCTCGTTGATGGCAAGAACGTGCACAATCGGGATCCCATCCGTTACTCGGTGCACATCCTGCGGGATGCCGATCCCGGCGTCACCATCCCCGTTCCCGGCCGCGACCAGGATCTGCCGGAAAGCCAGCGGGTGGCCATCGAGATCGAGGCGACCGACGATTTCGGCATCTCCCGACTGGATCTGGTTTTCCGCGTGAACGACGGCGCCGAAGAACGCCTGTCGCTGGCACGCAACAGCGGCGCGCTGACCCGCGTACGACATCCCTGGGACCTCGCGGGGCGGGACCTGCTGCCGGAGGATCGGATCACCTACTGGGCCGAGGTCTTCGACAATGACGCGGTAGCGGGCCCGAAAAGGGCAGTGAGCGATACGTTCGTCCTGCGCTTTCCTTCGCTCTATGAACTGTTCACTGAGACCGACCGGCAACAGGAGGAGGCCTTTGCTTCACTGGAAGAACTCGCCGAGCAGGAAGCGGATGCGCTGCAGACCATAGAACAGTTGCGCCGCGAAGTCCTGCGTACCGAAGAACTGACCTGGGAGCAGCGGCAGGAACTGGAAACCGCCCTCGCCGCCGAGGAGGAACGGGCCCACGCGGTAGAGGAACTGGCGCAGGAGATGGCCGAGACCATGGCGCAACTCGAGGAAGGTGGGCTCAGTTCCAGTGAAATCGTCGCAAAAATGGACGAGATCCGCGAACTGATGGCGGCCGTCACTTCTCCGGAGTTGCTGGAGGCCCTGCAGTCGCTGCAACAGCAGCTCGAGGATCCCGACCCGGAGCGACTGGCCGAGGCGCTGCAACAGTTTGCGCAGGATCAACAGGCCTTCCAGGAGCGCCTCGAGCGGACCCTTGCCCTCTTGCGCCAGGTGCAGGCCGAGCAGCGTTTGCTGGCAGCCGTCGCCCAGGCACAGGCTCTGGCCGAGCGACAGCAGATGATCAACGACGCCCTCGGTGGCGACGATGCGGCGCGCCTCAGCGAACAGGAAGCGGCGATGGCGCGAGACACCGACCACCTGCAGGCCGAACTGGAGAAGCTCGGCAGTGACTTTGCCGCTCTCCATCAGGAAACGGCGGCGGCCCTGCAGGCCGAAGCACAGATGATGACGGAGCAGAACCTGTCCGGGCGCATGCAGGAAATGGAGCAGAATCTGGTGTCTCGCCCGACGCAGGCGCAGCGTCTGGGTGAGGGTCTGGAGCGGGACCTGGCACGGTTGAATCAGTCCCTGCAGAACCTGCAGGCCGGTTTCGATGGGCAGCAGCGGCAACAGATGAGCCAGCAGTTGCGCGGCGCCATGGCCGGCCTCGTGGCATTGTCACAGCGCCAGGAACAGCTCACGCAGGAGATCGACAACAGTCGGGATGCCGCTGTCGCCGATCTGGCCACGCAGCAACAGGCGCTGGCCCGGGGCGTGGAGCTGGTCGTGGAGCAGATCGGCGAGGTCAGCCGGCAGACGCTCGCCCTCGATACAGGCCTGGCAACGACCATTGGCTACGCCCTGACGCGCATGGAACAGGCGGCGCTCCACCTGAGTCAGCGCGAGCCGAGCCCCGCCACCACGATGGGTAGCGCCGCCGTCGGTTATGTGAATGAAGCCGTGATGCAATTGCGCCAGAGCGTCGACAACCTCAGCCAGGCGGCAACGGCATCCGCCTTTGGCGAAGCGATGGAAAAAATGATGGGCCTGTCGCAGCAGCAGATGGCACTCAACCAGGCCATGCAGCAGGCCCTGCAGGACGGCTCGCAACCGGGTCCGCAAGGTGGTCAGGGCAGCGGCCTCGATGGTTTGCCGCGGCTTGCCGCGCAACAGGAGCGTATCTACCGTGCCCTGGGCGACGTCGAAAAATCCCTGCGGGGACAGCGCTCCATGGAGGGACGCATTGAGTCGATCCGCAAGGACATGGAGAACGTTCTGGCGCGTATGCAACGCAATGCCGCCGATCCCCTCGTGCAGCAGGGCCAGCAACGCATCCTGCAGCGTATGCTCGATGCCAGTCGATCGATCAACAATCGGGGCTTTGAGAAAAAACGACGCTCTGAGTCGGCCGAACAGAGGCCGTACAGCGGCCCCGAATGGCTGCCCGTCGACCTCGGCCAGCAGCCGGATGCTCTGGCAGATGCCATGCGTCGTGCTTTGGCCGGCGACTATCCACCCGAGTACCGGCAGTTGATCCGGCGCTACTACGAAACCGTATACGAAGATCTCCATGGCACCGGCGACGGCG
>JAQCJA010000444.1 GCA_027593305.1 bacterium | reverse complement strand
GATTCCATTGTTGATCATCGCGAACCATCGCATCGATTGTGATCAACATTTTCCTCATCGCGGCGACACGAGCCACTTTCTTCGGTTTTCCAGCTGACACCATTCTCTTTATGATTCTTGAAATGGTTGGGTTCGCCCGTTGCGCCGATATGGAAGCCATGTGACCTGCCCCCCGGAAGTTCCCTCAGCCTGATGTAGAGTCTGCCCAACCTGAAGGAGCAGACGAGATGAGGAAAAGCCGTTTCACCGAGGCACAGATTATCGGGATGATCAAAGAGCAGGAGGCTGGCTTGCCGACGGCTGAGCTATGCCGCAAGCATGGCCTCAGCCCTGCGACGTTCTACAAGCTGAAGGCCAAGTATGGCGGGATGGACCTGTCCGATGCCAAGCGCCTGAAGCAGCTTGAGGATGAGAACGCAAAACTGAAGCGCCTGGTGGCAGATGTCATGCTCGACAATGTGGTTCTGAAGGACCTGCTGGGAAAGCCCTGACGACACCGGCCGAGCGGCGGGACGCGGTGCTGCTGGCAATGAAGGGTCATCCGATCTCTCAGCGCCGGGCCTGCGTCCTGATCGGTGTCGATCCGAAGACCGTGCGGCGCGAGCATCCGCCCGACAATCCGGAGATCCGTGTGGAAATGAACAAGATCGCCGAGAAGCGGCGCCGGTTTGGCTATCGGCGCATTGGTGTGATGCTGGAACGTGTGGGCATGGTAATGAACGAAAAGAAGCTCTACCGCATCTACCGGGAAGAAGGGCTGTCGGTGCGCCGCAGGCGCGGTCGCAAACGGGCTCGCGGCAGCCGCACACCGATGCCGGTGCCGCTGCGGCCGAACCAGCGCTGGTCGCTGGACTTTCTGTCAGACACCTTCGGGGCCTGCCGGAAGTTCCGCATCCTGGCGGTCAACGACGATTGCTGCCGGGAAAACCTCGCCCTGATCGCCGATACCAGCATCTCGGGGGCAAGGGTCGCGCGTGAGTTGGATGCCTTGGTCCGGATCTATGGAAAACCGGCGTGTATTGTCTCTGACAACGGCACTGAGTTCACCAGCAAGGCCATCCTGAAGTGGGCCAACGACAATGGCGTCGAATGGCATTACATCGACCCCGGAAAGCCCCAGCAGAACGGCTATATCGAGTCCTTCAACGGCAGCCTGCGTGACGAATGCCTCAACGAGGAGATATTCGACAGTCTGGCCGAAGCCCGCCGCAAGCTGGCCCTATGGCGCTACGACTACAACCACGTCAGGCCGCATTCCTCACTGGGCAACCAGACCCCAGCAGAAGCGCGCCGGGCGCTTGAGCTATTTTATGGCAACGCGCCCGGCGCGCTTGCCACACCCGAAACCAACAACTATCAACCCCAAGGACTCTCGTTATGAACGAGGGACGACCGGGGGGCAGGTCAAGCAAGCCTCCGGAATGAGCGCCTAAATGCCGGCCGCAAAATCCGGCCCATCTTTTTAGGAAAGGCTCGTCCGCGCTGGCTCGGCTGTAAGCGCAATCTTCAAGTGTGAGGCCTGCTACCCCCGCGGCCGGGCCTGCGCCCAGGCCCCGATCAGGAAAAGGCCAAGGCCCAGCACCGCGATCACGGTTGAGGCGGCCATCACCGAGGGATCGCTGTTCAGCGCTAGCGCATCCAGCATCATCTTCGGCAGTGTCCCCGCGGTGGAGCCGGAGAGAAAGATCGGCGCGGTCACATCATCGAACGAGATCATGAACGACAGCGCAGCACCAACCGCGATGCCGGGCATCATGATGGGCAGCATCACCAGATGGAAGCTCGCCACCGGCCCGGCGCCAAGCGTGCGCGCGGCGCGCTCCAGTTGCAGGTCGCGCCGCCGGATGACGGGCATCACGGACAGCACCACCAGCGGAATGGCGAACAGGCCCTGAGCGAGGGCCACGCCCAGATGTGTGCCGATCAGGCCAAGTTTGGCAAAGACCGGGTAAAAGGCCATGGCCAACGACATGTGCGGCACCGCCAGCGGCAGGATGAACAGCACAATCAGCACGCGCCGCAGGATCGGGTTTTGCGTCAGGGCAATGCCATAAGCACTGAGCGTGCCGAGGATGGTGGCGATGGAGGCGGCCAGCGCGCCGATGATGAGACTGTTGAAAAACGCGGCGCGCCAGAGTCTGTCAGAGGCGATGTTGGCATACCAGCGGTTGGAGAACCCCTGTGGCGGGAAGGCAAGGAACTCTCCCCCCGTCACCGACACGCTGGCCCCCACAAAGATCGGGGCAACCATGTAGAGGACCACGAGGCACAGAAACATGCCGGCTACAGTGGCGGTGGCGAGGCGGCCCAGCGGAGTCATTGATCCTCCACCTCGCCTATGCGGGCCAGCGGCACATAGATCGCGGCCCCGACGATGCAGATGACGATAACCGAGATCGACAGCGCCGACCCAATCCCCCAGCGCCCGAGGCCCAGCGTCAGGTCGCGCAGGATCATCACCACTGTCGTCTGCTGCGCCCCGCCCAAGATGGCGGGCACGACGAAGAAGCCCAGCGAGAAGATGAAGGTCATCATCACGCCCGCCAGCACCCCGGGCATGGTCAGCGGCAGGAACACATTGACGAAGGCGCGCACCGGCCCCGCCCCCAGCGTGCGCGCCGCTGGCACAAGCTGTGGCGGCACCCGCGACATCGAGGCGAGCAGGGTCAGCACCATGTAGGGCAGCATCACATGCGTCATGCCGATCAGCACGCCGCTCTGATTGTACAGCATCTGGATCGGCTCGCGCCAGTCGAAGGCCTGCATCAGCGTCCGGTTGACCACCCCCCGGTCCCCCAGCAGCACGATCCAGGAAAACGCGCGTGGCATCGTGCCCACGGCATAAGAAAACAGCACCGACCCCAGCACGATGGACCGCAACGGCGGCCGGATGCTGTAGATCGCATAGGCCACCGGATAGCCGATCAAGAGACACAGGAACGTCGTGCCCAGCGAGGAGATCGCGGTGTTGTACATCACGCGCCGGTAGATCGGTTCATTCAGGATGGCGGTGTAGGGGCTTGGGCTGCCTGCGGGCACATCGAGGCTGAGGATCACCAGCCCGGCGATGGGCCAGACGAACAGCACTGCCATGGCGATCAGGCCGGGGAGCAGCCACATCAGATGCGCCCGCCCGGCCATCACACCACGGCCCCTGAAACCGGCACCAGAAACCCGTGCGACAGATCGACATTCAGCGGCATCGACGCCCCCACCGCAAAGATCGACCTCCCCGGCCGGTTGTCGCGCAGCGTCAGCGCAAGGCCGCTGGCCGCACAGATGGCGCTGTAGATCGTCTCGGACCCGTTGTAGAGCGCCTGCGCGACCGTGACAGCAATAAGGATGGTGCCCGCTGGCCCGTCCCCTTCGGCCACCGTCAGGTGCTCGGGTCGGATTACAACAAAGGCCGCCTTGCCCTGCGTGGCTTGCAGGTCGGGCGAGAGGCGCGCGCGTGGCAGGGTGGCGCGGCCCCAGGCAGAGCTGACAGTACAGTCGTCCTCGGTCGAGGCCTCGATTGTCACCGGCAGCAGGTTCGCCTGCCCGAGGAAAGTCGCCAGAAACGCCGTCCTCGGCGCGGAATAAAGGCCCGTCGGCGTGCCCACATCCACGATGTCCCCCTGATCAAGCACCGCGATCCGGTCCGACATGGCCAGGGCCTCGGACTGGTCATGCGTGACGTAGATGATCGTCACCCCCAGCCGTTCGTGCAGGGCCTTCAACTCGCCCTTGGTCTGTTCGCGCAGGTTCTTGTCCAGCGCGGAAAGCGGCTCATCCAGCAGGAGGATCTTCGGGTCGAATACGATGGCCCGTGCGATGGCCACGCGCTGCTGCTGGCCCCCCGAAAGCTGCGACGGCTTGCGGCTCAGGAAAGCCTCGATCCCCACCATGGCCGCCACCCGCGCGATATGCTTGCACTGCTCCTCGGCGGGCATCCGACGCATTCGCAGCGGAAAGGCGATGTTCTGCGCCACGGTCATCGAAGGAAACAGCGCATAGTCCTGAAACACCATTCCTATGTCACGCCGCTCGGACGGCAGCCGAGTAGCATCGAGACCACCCAGCAGGATTTGCCCCGAAGACACGGTCTCCAGCCCCGCGATCAGCTTCAGCAGGGTCGATTTCCCGCTGCCCGAGGCGCCAAGTAGCGAGACGAACTCGCCCGCGTGGATCGTCAGGTTTACCCCGCGCAGGGCGTTGACCGTGCCATAGTGCTTGCAAAGGTCGGTCACGACAACGGTGGCGCCACGCGCGCCACCGACCGGTTCATTCGCCATTCATGCGTCCTTACCTCTGCGGAGCGATTCCGGGGGCCTGAGGTGGCTCAGAGAACCCGCCATGAGTCGTAACGCTCTTGCAGGGTTTCCTGATTTGCAAGGTAATGTTCGCGCTTGAGGTTCACCATCTGGTCAAGG
>JAQCJA010000443.1 GCA_027593305.1 bacterium | reverse complement strand
CGCCGAGCACCTCGACGTCGGGCAGTCCCAGGTCGGCGCCAAATACGGCGAGCAGGGCGTCCGCTGGCGCCCCCTCGTCCACGAGCACGTAGCGGAGGCCTGGATCGGCATGGGGTCCGATCACTTCCTGCAGCAGTGTCCCCAGGCGTAACACGGCTGCCACGAAGCCCTGGAGGGACCCGTCGGCTTCCAGCACCGGTGCCAGTACCAACACGCCGAACTGGCTCTCCTGCTCCTGGGCAAGGGTGATGCGGCCCGTCGTAACCGGCAGGCCACTCATCTCGCTGATTTCGATGGAGGAGCGGCGCACAGCGTTGGAGTGGATGTCGAACCCCTGGGCGGCGCGATTCTCGGCATAGGGTTCGATGAAGGCCACCACGACATATCGAGGCGCGATGGGCGCATCCACCAGGGCTCCGTCCTCGCGAGCGACAATGCGGTAGTCGGGTAAGCCGCTGCTGCGCATGGCGGCGACGTGAGCCTGTCGGTCGCCGGTGCGGACCACGGGATTCCAACTCAAGGCCTGGAGACCGGGATAACGTGCCAGGGGATCGGCCACCAGGCGTCGAAAGTCTTCGGCTGTCAATGGTCTGGCGTTGCCGATGGAGCGCGCCAGGCCGCGCAGGACTTCCATGTGCAGATCGACGGCGCGCTGCAGGTATCCGCCGTCACGATCGCTTCTGGCTGCAAAGGCGGAGGAGAATTCCTCCTGCCGGAAGGTGCGGATTGCGTCGAAGGCAACCAGCACAATGGCCATTGTCATGGCCAGGGGTAGCACCAGGTTCAGCAGGCGCTCGCGAAAATCGCGGATCGTGACACCGCAGAAGGCCAGCAGGAATGGGCTGCACACCATGACACCGGCGGCATCACCGGTCCACCAGGTCAAGAAGAAACGCCCCACGCCGGCCGCAGGAAGGCCACCGAAGATGAAAAACGCCAGCGTGCTGAGAAAGGCCGCGACAAGACAGGCGACCAGACCACCAGCGATGAGGATCGGCAGCATGGCAGCAAAGGGGTCGACGACAACACGGTCGCCGAGCAGGCGCCGCACGAGTACTGCGCCCAGAAACGCCTGCAGGGTACTGCCAACGGTGACTGCACAGGCCAGGCCGACGGCCACCGGCCACGGTGCAAGAGACAGCTGGAGGTTGAGGTTGAACGCCAATGCGCCGACGGCCACAGCCGCCAGTAAACGGGAACCACCGCGCACCGTCGCCACCAACGCCAGACCGGCGGCAGGGAACAGGGGTACCACGAAGCCGGCGGGGATCCGTGTCCACCCGGCAATCCAGGCCAGCAGGAAGTATCCGACCACCACAGCCATAAAGGCGGGCCAACTACGCCAGAGATCAGCAGCTGGCTTGGTGGACATCTTCCATCCTGTGGTGAATAGAGAAAGCGAGATCCGGAACGACTCCCATCAGGACAAGTCTATGCACGGTGAGATCAGGGGCAACAACGAGGCATCACCGGCGAAAGGCGCGACAGCCTCACGGTAAATGTCGTGCCCACGCCGACTTCACTGGTCGCCGTGATCTGCCCACTGAGCAACTCCACCGTCTTGCTGGCAATGGCCAGCCCCAATCCCGTGCCCTCCGATTGTAGCCCGCCCTGTCGTTCGACCTGACGGAACTCTTCGAAGATGTGCGGCAGATCTTCGGCTGGAATGCCGGTGTCGGCGACGGACAACTCGACGGCACCATCTCCCGGCGCAGTTCGACACCCTCCTTCACGAGGGACTCCAGCGCATCGGCACACTCGTCGGCCAGGGAGCGCACGTCCACTGACTGCACGTTAATCTCGATACGTCCTGCCTCGATGCGGGACAGGTCGAGGATGTCGTTGATGAGGTTGAGCAGGTTGTGGGCCGAGGTCTCGATGTTGGCGAGGTTGCGTGCCTCGCGTTCGTCCATGCGGTCGGCGAGACGGCGCTGCAACAGGCGACTGTAGCCGATGATGGCGTTCATGGGCGAACGCAAGTCGTGCGCCATGCGCCGCAGAGACTGGCTCTTGTTCTCCGTCGCTTCTTCCAGGCGGGCGTTGGCCACCTGCCAACCAGGTCCTCCGCGCCGCCTCGACGTAGAACCACAGCGCCAGGCCCGCGACGGGCAGCACGGCGAGACCGACAAGAAGCGGGGCCAGTCGCGTCCGCAAGCGGCTCGGGTAGACCTGGCCATGGGTGTCAGGGACACCTGGCATTGTCACGGATGAGCAGTCGCGGTTCGCTGTCGATCGGCTCATAGATCCAGATCTCGCCGGTTGTGTGATCTGCTGCGAGCAGCAGACTGGCATCGTCGGGAATGTTGGCTGACCATTGACCCATAAGCCGGGGCAAAGGAGACAGGCAACGGGGAGGGCCGCCATCGGTGGCGACGGTCCACAGAGCAAATGATCCGACGGTGTCTGTCGCTGCGGCACGCCGGTTGGAAACGAAAATCAAGTCTCTGCCATCGGGGCTGACCACGGCCGGTCGATCCTGTGCCGGTTCGACTGTTACCCGGACCGGCGGATCGCCGCCGATGGTCGTCGACCAGACATCCAGGTTGCCCGTCTGCAAGGAGGGGTAGTAGATCGTCTCGCTGTCGCGCCCCCAGAAGGAAGCCTGGTGGTCCCCGGCGCCGAGGGTGACAGGCTGGGCCTCGCCGCCATGCACCGGAACGATCCAGACGTTGGGCTGCCCCAACAGGGAGGAGGAAAAGGAAACCCACTCCCCGTCGGGGGACCACGCGGGATAGCCGTATGCAAAGTCAACAGAGTCGCCCAGAACACAGGCCGATCCACCGTGCAACGGGAGAACGACGAGTTGTCCCCTGCCTCTCTGCCGACCTCGAGTGATGGTGACGCCAGTACCGTCCGGGGACCAGTCGGCCATCCACGTCCCGAGACTGTCGTCGCCGGTGACAGCCACGGGCTGGCCGCCATCGACGGACATGATCCAGCAGCGTGGCAACATGGGGTCACTCTGGAAGAGGATCCAGCGACCGTCCGGTGAGAACTTCGGCACGACGATCCGGGCCTTGCCCGTCGGGAGAAAGCGAGGCACGCCGCCGTCGGCGGAGACCAGCGCGACCTGACTGGCCTCCCGGGCTGCATCATAGGCGATCGTCAGACCGTCCGCAGACCACGACGGAAACTGGTCCCGCCCGAGATCGGTCAGGGACACCTGGTCTGATTTCAGCACAAGCTCGTCGACGGCGGCAAGACAGTCGGCGGCTGTGGCGATCCCGGAGATGGCGCAGGTGAGTGTCGTATGGCGCACGCCGCCCAAGCGCCAGGACCGGGCCTGGTCCACGGGACCGTCGAGGAAACAGTCGTCCACCAGCAACATCCCAGGAGCCTCGGCGTCCCAGGCGCTCTTCGCCTGGCGCAACCCCTGGCACTGAGCCGTGATCTCCCGACGGAAGCAGTCGATCAAGCGCTCGTACAGCGCCTCGATGCCAGGCAACTCATCGGCGAAACTGAAGAGGGCATTGAGGCAGTAGGCGGGGCAGCACCGCCTGGTGGTTGCCCACTTCGCGCTGGATGCCGGGGATGTCCGGCCAGTTGCAGCCGTGCATGGTATAGTTGACGGCATCCTCGGCGGCAATGCCGCAGCGGTGCATGGCGGGGATGACATTCTCGTCGTTGTACACCATGAAGCTGGCATTGTCACGCATCCTGGCGCAGGCGAGGCGCCAGATGTTGTCCGGCAGATCCCTGGTGTAGCGCAACACCATCACCGGGTTTTCGTAGCGCGGATCGACACGCTCCAGAAAGAGTTCCGTCAACTCATCTGTGGCGGGCGAACCATCCGCCCGATATCCCCCCAGTACGACATATTGCGGAGCGTCGTAGGTGAGGTTGCGCTGCCAGCCGGTGTCGGTTTCTGCGCTGCCGCTCATCTGATGCTCGCCGCGACCCAGGATCAGGTTGTTCTTTGCGTAAAAATCGGAGATCAGCTCGCCCGCCTCGGCGCGGGTGAGGCGTCGGGCCGCCAGGTCCCGTCGATAGAACGGCAGGAGCAATACATCCAGCCGCCCGAAGGTGAGGGTGGGATTGGCGGCGAGCATGGTGCAGTAGACATGACCGACGAGCCAGATCAGCTGCAGGGCCTCGGCAAAGGTCTCGGGCGGACGCTCGGCAATGGCGGCGCAGTGGTGGGCGGCGGTGACGAGGCCGGCCTCCCGGGCGCGCGCGCTGTAACGCCGGGCATAGTTGCGGAAGGCTTCATACACGTGCACGGCGCCGCGCAGAAAATCGAGTGTCGCCGTCTTGGACACTGTCTTGTCTGCGCGCGCCATGCGTTGTGCAAGCGCCGTCCGGGCGTGCTCCTGAGGCCGCTCAGCCCCAGATCCAGCAGGCGCTCCCAGGCAAAACACTCATGGCCACCATCGCGCATCCAGGGCGGAATGGAGCGCCCCTCCCAGGCAGCCACA
>JAQCJA010000442.1 GCA_027593305.1 bacterium | reverse complement strand
CGTTTGAACTGCCGCCCATGGCCATCGATCTCGAGGTCTGCGAAGCCGAAGCCGGCACCCCGGACGGGGCCGCTTTCGACCTGCGCGTCACGACTGCTGGCGGTGTCGACGGAGTGCCTGTGCAGATAGAGCTGCTCTTCGAGCCGGGGGGAACGATCGAAGTCGAGGGCGCCCTTCTCCAGGCCCATGCGGGCACAACGATGTTTCTCAAACATGGCCAGGCCATCTTCCGCGTCGGCGACGATCTGATCACGGTGGGCCCCGGTCACTGCGCCCACACGACGTGGAAGATGCACAACAGCCCTGGTGCACCGGAAGCGTTCCGTCTGCTCGTCACGCTGCTGTCGCCGGTGGATCACACGCTGCACATTCGCACAGGGAGATATCGCGCCTGAAAACAAGGCCGGATCTGTCACACGGCGAAGGCGACAGATCCATCCAGGCGCAGGGGGGTTGACCCGGTGTTCATCGGCACAAAGGGTCGCTCGGCAATGAGCTCGTCCACCAGTTCGACGCCAAGACCCGGTACCTCGGGCAGGGGGATGTAGCCACCTTCGCGGCGGAAGGCGCAGCGGTAGACGGCGTTGGCCTCGCTCTCATCCGCCTTCGAGTACTCCTGCGTGATGAAATTCGGGATCGTCGCGTCCAGATGTACCGAGGCTGCCGTCAACAGGGGGCCCAGGAAGTTGTGGGTCACAACCGCGCAGTGGTAGGACTCGGCGATGGCGGCGATCTTCTTGCAGTGTGTAAGGCCGCCGGCGAGGCCGACATCGGGGCGCACATACTGAGGTCCGCCTGCTTCGAGCAACTCGCGGAACTCCCAGATCGTCGTCAGGCGCTCGCCGTTGCCCATGGGTACGTTCGATCGCCGGGCGACCTCACTTTGTGTCTGGATGCTGTCGATCTGAATGGGATCCTCGAAGAAGTAGAGGTTGAAGGGCGCCAGCGCCTCGGCCAGCGTCAGTGCCGTCATGGGTGTCAGCTTGCGGTGCACTTCGATGATGAGGTCAAGCTCCGGCCCCCCCCCTTCGCGCGCGGCGGCGGTGAGTTCGACAGCGGTCTTCACCATGCGGTCGATACCGGTGTCGATGTGATGCACCGGGTCGAATTTCAGCGCTGTGAAACCTTCCTCGACGGCATTTCTCGCGGCGGTCACCATGGCGTCGGGCGTGGACCCGCCGCCGAGCAGATGGAGTCGGATCTTGTCGCGACAACGCCCGCCGAGCAGGTCCCACACGGGCGCCTGGTAGTGTTTGCCCTTGATGTCCCACAGAGCGATGTCGATGGCGCTCACCGCGCCGGACAGGGCGGTGCCACGAAAAGGGGACATGCGGTACAGATGCTGCCAGTGATGTTCGATGCGCAGCGGATCCTGGCCGATCAGATAACGTTCGAAGGCAGTGACAATGCTGCCAACAGCTTCGGGGTACCCCCAGCATGCGGTCTGGCCGATCCCCGTCAGGCCCGTGTCAGTTGTCAGGCGAACGACGTAGGCGCCGCCCAGAAGGAAGGATTCGATGTGCTCGATTTTCATTGCGGGATCCAGTCTGCCGGCAGGGCAGAGGCGAAGGTGACTGCGAAGTTGGAGTGCGGCTATATTACTCTGTTTCCAGTGCACAACGCCAATTGCCCGCCACTCGATTCCTGCAGAGAGTTGCCACCGTGTCCAATCTGCGCTTTGCCGCGCCCAAGGAACGCCGCGCCGCCCTCGTCACAGGGGGGGCCCGGGGACTGGGCCGCGCCATCGCCCTGCGCCTGGCCGCAGAGGGGCGTGACGTCGTGATTGCCGATATTCTCGAGGACCAGGGGCGCCAGACGGCCAAGGATATCGTCGCTCTCGGCCAGCGGGCGGTGTTCGCCTTCACCGATGTAACGATCGAGGCCGAGGTGCGCGACGCCGTCGACATGGCGATCAACGCCTTCAAGCGCCTCGATATTCTCGCCTGTGCTGCCGGTATTCTGGGGCTCGAGGCGCCCTTCCTCGAACAGTCATCCCAGCAGTTCAGTCGCGTGATGGCGATCAACGTCAACGGCGTCTATCACGCCCATCAGGCGGCCATACCCCACATGCTTGCCGGCGGCTGGGGACGCTGTGTGACCATCACGTCGGGGGCACGCAACGGCACGCCGACGCAGGTCCCGTATGGTGTGTCCAAAGGGGCCGTCTTCAGCTTCATAAACTGTCTTGGCAACGCATATTCCTCACAAGGGGTCTTCGTCAACGGTGTCGAACCCGGACGGGCCCTGACGGATATGGTTGTGCCACGGTTTTCAGCGGAACATATCGCCAATCCCGGCAATCCTCTGGGCCGCTACTCCGACGCCGAAGAGGTCGCCGAAGTCGCCGAGATGCTGTTGTCGGAGCGCAATACCTACACGACGGGCTCTGTGTGGAGCGTCAAAGGAGCAACGGGCTGATGGCAGGGGAGATGGAGTACGTAAAGCTCGGGCGCCTCGGCGTCCGCGTAAGTCGCATCTGTCTCGGTGTGGCCTTCCGGGGGCAACCCGATGATGCCATCGCCGTACGCGTCATCGAGCGGGCCGTGGACCTGGGTTGTAATTTCATCGACTGCGCCAACTACTATGGCCAGGGTCGCTCAGAAGACGTGCTGGCGCGCGCCATGCGTGGCAAACGGGATGACTTGTTCATCACGACGAAGGTGTGGAGTCGCATCGGGCCCGGGCCCAACGACGCGGGCTCGTCGCGCTACCATATCGTCCGCGAGGCGGAGCGTAGCCTGAAGAGACTGGGTACCGACCGCATCGACCTGTATCTGCTGCATGCATGGGACCCGCACACGCCTCTGGATGAGTCGCTGCGTGCCATGGATGATCTGGTACGGCAGGGCAAAGTGATCTATACGGGAGCCTGCAACTTCACTGCCGCCCAGGCAGTGGAGGGAATGTGGACGGCGGATCGCATGGGACTGTCCCCGTGGGCGTGTCTGCAGAACCAGTACAACCTGCTGAATCGGTGGGAGATCGAACCTGAACTTCTGCCCTTGGCCCAACGGCACGGCATCGGCCTCATGACCTACAGCCCGCTGGCCATCGGCCTGCTCACCGGGCGGTTCCGTCGTGGGCAGGCGCCACCAGCGGGCTCCCCGTGGAGCGAGAGACAAGTTGACTTTGAGCGGGCCATGTCGGTGCAGACCGATGCTGTTGTGCGGTTGCTCATCGATATCGGCGCCCGACTGGGCCGGACCCCGGCGCAGGTCGCCATCGCCTGGCTGCTGACCCATCCGGAAGTGACAGCACCCATGATTGGACCGGATCTGCCGGAACACGTGGACGAGACCTTTGGTGCCCTGGGGTGGCAGTTGCCCGGCGAAGACCGTGTCGCCCTGGATGAGGTTTCCCACGTGGCAACTCCCCAGCGCTTGACGTGAACGATTCCGCAGACGCTGATCTGTCTCGATAGCTCTTCGAGATCGACCTCAACACCAACGGAACAAGTCAGTGGGATATCACAAGACCAAGGCGAGTCTCAGGAAGGCCATCGAGTCGGTCCCGGGCGTGGGTGCTGGTATTGTTTCAGCCTATGTGAAGCTGAAACTGGCAAAACGGATCGTTCAGTCCAGGTTCGTCAGCAGCAAAGGTGCGGTTCCGGACCCGGAAACGATCTACTGGATCGACCCCAGGCGGATTCGGTTGCACACGAACTTCGTCGCACAGGGCCATGAAGCCGCGCCGGAAGACCGGGTTTTTGACCCTGAGAAGGACAAAGGAAAGGTCTTTGACGGCGACTGGGATCTTGCAGATTTCGAGTTCTGCCAGATGGAGGTGTATCAGGCTTTCGAGGAGGTCATTCTGCGCCAGGGCAGCTGGGAGCAGACGCCCTTCTATCGAACACTGGCTGCCGGCATCGGCACCGGTGCCAATCCGTGGCACATAAACAGCACCGAGGATCTGGCGGCCCGATTCCTCTACCTGGACCAGTTGATCGAAAGTGTGCGGACCCAGGGCTACAAGCTCGCACATGAGGTCTCGCTGCCTGGTGAAGCGGAGAGTCTGGAGAAACATGGAAGGTTTGGCAGTGAGATCAGCGTCAATATCGGCAGGGATGGCCTCTATCTGTTTCAGGATGGCAGACATCGGCTGGCGATCGCGCAGATACTTGGCCTCGAGAAAGTGTCGGTCAAGGTTCTGGTGCGGCACCGCAAGTGGGTGGTTTTCAGGAATTACCTGCAATCGCTGGCGGCGAGCCGAAGCGGCGCCAGTGACCGACCCGTGCTCTATCAGCAACCCTGTCACCCGGATCTGGTGGATATCCCGGCTGCCCATGGTTGTGAGGATCGTTTCGCCGCAATCCGCACTCATCTGGATGAGACCAGAGGCATGGCGCTCGATATCGGCGCCAACCTTGGCTATTTCTGCCACGGACTCGAAGATCTGGGATTTGCTTGCGTCGCCATCGAACATCAACCACAGATC
>JAQCJA010000441.1 GCA_027593305.1 bacterium | reverse complement strand
ACGCTGCGCATGTAGAGCCGCGTCGACCAGGCGCAGACACAGATAAACCCGAGCAGGCTCACCACAATGAGCCAGTCAATCCAGTGCAGATTCATGCAGGCCTCCCGATTTTCCAGCACCGATCCGGATGCTGGGCCGATACCTTACGACTTGTACCGGCGTAACGCGAGGGCCCCTCCGGGGCGGCTGTCGCCCCGGAGGCTCTGCTTGTGGAGATTGGTAGGTATCGGCGCCCGTCCAAACCTGTTTGATCACACCCGTTCTGCCTGTTTCATCACACCCGTTCTGACTGTGGAGTGTTGCCATGAAAGCCGCCTGGGTGCACGATCAACCCCCGGTCACGGTCTCGGGGTCATGTGGTTGCTCATGGGCCACCGGCTGACATGCGGGAGTGTGAGAAACTGGGGGCAGGCGACGCATCGAGGTCAACATGCAAGCATCTCCGAATTGAATCCATACGAGGACTGACCGATGAAGATCACGTCGATCGAATGTCTGCTGGCGCCCTATATCGGCACCGATCCCGTGGATCATCTGCTGGGCAGCGGTCGCTTCAATCTCGACATGGCCTGTTACGACCTGGTGGGCAAGCAACTCGGTCAGCCGGCGTGGAAACTCATGGGCCCGCAGGTGCGTCCCTCGGCCCGCGCCGACTGCAGATACCCTTTCAGGTGCTCACGTCCGGGCCAGCCCAGGCCGATGATCCCTACCTTGATCTTCTTCGCCATGATCCTCTTCCTGCTTATGGTGCATGCGGAATTTTGGTGTATATGGGGCTTATGCAGCATACTCGCAGTGCCGACCATCCCGCCTGTTCCCACGAGAGGGAAACAATCCGATGACCAGCACCTGGCAGGCCGCCGACACTCGCTACGAGCAGATGACCTACAACCGTTGTGGCCGCAGCGGCCTCAACCTTCCGGCCCTGTCCCTGGGCCTGTGGCACAACTTCGGCGGTGTCGCCGATGCTGACTCCGCGACGGCGATGGTGCGCAGGGCCTTCGATCTGGGCATCACCCACTTTGATCTGGCCAACAACTACGGTCCGCCCCCGGGCACGGCGGAGACAACCTTCGGCAACATTCTGGCCCGGGACCTGGCAGCCCATCGCGACGAACTGATCATCTCAACCAAGGCCGGCTGGGGCATGTGGCCCGGACCCTACGGCGACTTCGGCTCGCGCAAGTATCTCATTGCCAGTCTGAACCAGAGCCTGCAGCGCCTGGGTGTCGACTACGTCGATATCTACTACCACCACCGGCCGGATCCGCACACGCCTCTGGAAGAAACGATGGCGGCCCTCGATCACATCGTGCGTCTGGGCAAAGCCCTCTATGTCGGCATCTTCTCCTACGATCCGAAAGACACGCGCCGTGCCGCCGGTCTGCTGCGTGAACTGGGCACGCCCTGCCTCATCCACCAGCCTTCGTACAGCATGCTGAATCGGCGCGTCGAGGAAGGTCTGCTCACCGTGCTGGCAGAGGAAGGGATTGGCTGTATCGCCTTCTGTCCGCTGTCACAGGGGTTGCTGACCAGTCGTTATCTGGATGGCATTCCCGACGACTCCCGGGCGGCCAGCGTCCATGGCTCCCTCAAGAAGGAATCGATCACCGATGCCAAAGTGACACAGGTGCGCCAGTTGAACGAGGTCGCCAACGCCCGCGGCCAGACCCTGGCGCAGATGGCCCTGGCCTGGGTGCTGCGCCTGCCGGCGGTGACAACGGCGTTGATCGGTGCCAGCCGGCCGGAACAGATCGAGGAAAATGTTGGCGCCCTCACCGCCGCCGACTTCAGCCAGGAGGAACTGCAGCGCATCGACGCGATCGTCGCCGGGTGAGGACTGACAGCGCTGACCAGCAGGACGCGCGCCTTGCCCTGCCTGTGATTTGTGCAGCGTCCCCGTGCGCATGGCTGCCGCCAGTACCTGACTGATGATCCCCGATGGATCGTGACGCCGGAGGTACCCCACGTCGGCGATGATGAGCAGTTTCCCGCGGGCCCGCGACAGACTCACGTTGATGAGGTTGGGTGCCGACGAACCCGGCGCCTTGCCCGACAACAGCCGACCCGGAGACAGGGGCACGGTTGCCAGCCGCCGACCGATGCGGCGGACCTGTTCGACGTAGGGTGTGATGATGGCGTCGGCGCCACCGGCCACGGCCTGAGTCGCCAGTTCCACGGCGATCCCTGCATGTCGCGCATTGAAGCGGGAGTAACTGCCGGCCGGCGTTGCGCAGATTCCTGCACCACCGGTGTCGACAACCACCAGCGCTGACCCCGGAGGCGCATGGACTCCATTTCGCCCGGGACGGCACGATGGAAGCTTTCGATGCAGCGCTGCAGCATCGACTCGATATCCTTCTTCGGGGGGCCAGGAAACTCGCTGCAGGTCCGCACTGCTGGCAAGGGTGTTTGACTGTACCCCGGGGTGTGGCAGTATATCGATGCCAGTTCCATTGCCGCGACATCCCGAACACAGCCCGCGAGAGCCCATGACTGCACCGAACATACTCCTGCTGCTGACGGACCAGATGCAGGGACGAGTACTGGATGACGGCCACCCCTGTCATACACCCAACTTCGATCGCCTCATGGCCCGAGGCGTGCGGTTCCCAAAGGCCTACACGCCGAATGCGGTGTGTTCGCCGGCGCGGGCCAGTCTGATGACGGGACTGCTGCCCCATTCTCACGGCGTGCTGGAAGTCATTCACTGCGTCGATGCGGACCAGTGCAATCTGCGCACCGAGTTTCCTCACTGGGCCCAGCGGCTGGTGGCGGCCGGCTATCACACGGGCTACTTCGGCAAATGGCACGTGGAGCGATCGGAGGATCTGAGCCGATTCGGCTGGCAGGTGAATGGCAGCAGCACGAGCCCCCGGTTCGGTCAGCACAAGGACCAGGTGGGCGCTGCATCGAAGCCGGCGACGTGGTCGCTGCGTGGCACGAACGACCATCCCGAAGGGTATGAGAAGTCGCTGCTCTACGGCGTGACGGACATGCCGCCGCAGCAGCGAGGCATGGGCATCACCACGGATCTGGCGCTGCAGTTTCTGCAGAACGAAGCTGCCAACGGGGCCGAAGCCGCCGCTCCCTGGTGTTGTTTCGTCAGCGTCACCGAACCGCACGATCCCTTCGTCACGGGTACAGAAGCTTTCGCTGGCTACAGCGTGGATGATGTGGAGTTGCCACCAAACGCAACCAACGATCTGCACAACCAGCCAGGTCTCTACCGCAAGGCGGCAAGGACATGGCAGGGCATGACACAACGCCAGAAGCAGGAAGCGGCCGTCTGTTACTGGGCGTCGATCACGGAGATCGATGCCCAGTACGGCAGACTCATCGATTTTCTGCAGACCTCCGGTCAGTTCGACAACACGATCGTGGTGCTGACGAGTGATCATGGTGAACTGCTCGGTGCCCACGGTATGTACTGCAAGAATGTCAGCGGCTTCGAGGAGGTGTACAACATTCCCATGGTTGTCAGTGGCCCGGGGATCGAGCCAGGTGTGAACAGCGCGGCGCGTGTCGGCCTGCACGATCTGTGCCCAACGTTGCTGGAGCTTGCCGACGCCGCGCCGATGGATGTGCCGGACTCCGCCTCCTTTGTCCCGGCCCTGCGGGACGCAGCCGGGGGGGCAGGGCCGTTCACGCGGGGTTTCGCCGAGTACCATGGCGGGCGTTACCGCCTGACGCAGCGCGTGATCTGGGATGGACCGTGGAAACTGTGCTGGAACGGCTTTGATTCTGACGAGCTCTACAACCTGGATGACGATCCGTACGAGATGAACAACCGCATCGGCGATGACACGGTCGACGAACATCTGCGACGGCTGATGCGCTACGCCTGGCGCGTCGTGCGCGACAATCAAATCTGGGGGTTGCTCAACTCTCAGTACCCCATTCTGCGGCTGGCACCCTACGGACCGGATCTGCCATGATCCTGTCCGGCGCGACAGGGCTGTGGTAGTGGCAGATCCGGCATCACAGGATGCCGCTGCCGCTTCGGGAACGCTCTGGTGGCTGCGCAGCGCCTGCTTTTTTCAGGTCTTTGCCTTCGGTGTCGCCTGGCCCTTCGAGGGGGTCTGGATGCGCCAGCAGGGCCTGGGTGAGTCCCTCATTGGCGCCGTTGTCTCCTTGTCCACGGCGGTGCTGTTGCTGGCCGGCCTTGGTTGGGGTGTGGTCGCCGATCGCACCGGTCGCCCGGACCGCATCGTCCTGCTCGGCTGTGTCGGCGTTGCCGCAAGTCTCGCCTGGCTGACGCTCTGCAGCGGCCCACTGGACTTCGCGCTCTACGCCATCGGTCGTGGGCTGAGCATGCCGATGATCGGCAATCTGATGCCGATGCTGGCCATCAGCGCTCTGGGAACGGCCGCCCAGGGACGGGGCTACGCCCGCTACCGCATCTTCGGATCCTTCGGCTACATCTGCTCCACACTCC
>JAQCJA010000440.1 GCA_027593305.1 bacterium | reverse complement strand
AAAATGGCTGCCGTCCATCTCGGGCATGAGCCAGTCCGTGAGCACCACGTCGACGGTACGCATACGCAGATGCTCCAGTGCCTCAGCACCGTTGGCAGCTTCAAGGATGTCATTGTAGCCCATCCTGCGCACCATGGACGTGATGATCTTGCGCATGGAGACAATGTCTTCAACGATCAGAATCATGCGCTGAATTTCAGGCCTCGGAGCGCCGCCGGCAAATGCGGCTACATTTCCTGGTTCTGGCCAGTTGACGAACCCGTTTCCCCACCGACCGCGGATGCCGACATGACACGTGAGATCGTACAACCCTCAGGCCTGGACCTCGATTCACCCGGCCGGCGCGACTATTGGGTCGCCCTGGAACATGACAGCACCTGGGGTGATCATCTGCTGCCGCTGACGGTCATCGTCGGGGGCCAGGTGGAAGCCGGTCGTGGTCTTGTCGCCTTTGGCGCCAACCACGGCAACGAATACGAGGGCCCTGTGGCGATCAAGCATCTGCTGCACGAGATCGACAGCGCCGATGTCTGTGGCCGCATGATTCTCGTGCCGGTGCTCAACCCGGCAGCCTTCGGCTCGGGGACTCGGGAGAGCACGGCGGATGACGGCGTCAACCTGAACCGCGCCTTCGTCGAGGGGGCGGGTCTGACGCCGGCGCTGAAGGGCATCACGCACCGCATTGCCGCCTTCGTACGTGAGTATATCTGGCCGCGAGTACACGTCGTGCAGGACATCCACGCCGGCGGTCGCGGCCATCGCTTTGCACTGTGTACCAGTTTCCACCACGTGGAGGACCCGGAGCAGCGCCGCATCATCGAGAATACGGCACGCTGGTTTGGCACCCCCTTCGTGATGATATACCAGGACGATACACCGGGCCTGCTGCCCAGTGAGGCAGAGCGACTGGGCAAGATTACCGTCGGCACCGAACTGGGCTGGGGCGAGACGGTGAACCCGGAGGGGGTCCGCTATGCGTGTCACGGCATCCGGGCCGCTGCGATCCACCATGGCCAACTGCGCGGCGACATCGAGCCCATCGGCCACCACGCGGACGGCACGCAGAAGCTGGTCGCCATGGTCGACCGAAGGTGCTTCACGCCGGCGCCCTTTTCCGGTCACTACGAGCCCCGGATGAATTGTGGCACCCTCGTGCGACGGGGAGATACGGTGGGTCTGTTACACGACTTCCAGCGGGTCGATGAACAGCCGTGGCCGGTGCGGGCCGGCATCGACGGCTATGTGCTGTGCCAGGCGGCGCGTGCACCGGTCGCACAGGGCCTGCACATCCTCGTCGTGGCGCAGGAAGTCGACCAATCGTGACCCCACAGGTCGTCGACACCTATGCCAATGACTGGCGCCTCGAGGCGACGGGTGTCGTCGGGGTGCGACCCGCGGGCGGCCCGATCTGGCAGCGGGTCCCTGTCGAACCGGCTGCAGGCTGGCAGTTTCTGCTGGCTGACAGCGTTGGCTTTGTCTGGATCGGCGGCCCGGCAGGCCTGCGGCGTCTGGATCCACACCAGAGTGCGGCGGCATGGCAGCAACCCGCCGCCGTCGATCTGCCGGCGGCTGACGTCACGGCGCTGACGCGATCAGCCGATGGTCTGGCGCTGGCGGGCTTCGCCACGGGCGAGATTGTCGAAGTTGATATCGATGCGGCGGGACAGACGATGACCCGGGTTCTGCCACCAGCAACTGCTGCCGTACGCGAGCTGGCATGTGAAGAGGACGGTGGACTGCTGGTCACCACCGACAACGGACAGGATCGACGCCCGCCGGCGCCGGACGCCTGGCAGCACTCCTGGCGCGATCTGGCCCGCCTGCCAGGGGGCAATCACGATCTTTTCGCGATCGCCTTCGCCGGACGCATGTGGCTGGCCGGCGGTCTCAGTTCGGGCTACGGGTATCCGCCGCAGACACATGTCTTTGATGAGTTGCTCGCCTACGATCCGGCTGCCAACGTGTGGGCGGCGGTCTCGCGTATGCCCCTGCCACGTTGTTACAGCGGCATCGCCGCACTGGAGGGCAGGATCTGGATCGTTGGTGGCGCCGCCAACCTGACAGCCCCTGACGATCCCGACGGCGCCCGCGTGCCGCTGGCGGATGTACGCATCTTCGATCCCGACTCGGCCACCTGGCACGAGGGCCCGTCGCTGGCGCATCGACGCCTGGAACCCGTCGTTGTCGAGGCTGGAGGGCGCATCTGGGTCATCGGTGGCACCGATGGCGAGTCTCTTGCACACGTTGAGAGTATCGGCGCCGGTGAGGTTGCCTGGCGCCTCGAGTCGCCCCTTCCGTGGCCACAGAACCAGGCCGATGGCTGTGTTGTGGATGGGGTGATCTACTGCATGAGCCGCGCCGGTTTCCTGCGGTTCGATCCGCAGGCGGGCCGATGGGACACGGATCTGCCACAACTGGCCGAATCACCCCAGGCGCCACAGGTCGCCCTCTTTCGTGACCGGATCTGGGTCATGGGCGGGTCTCGTCGGCGGGACACAAATGTCTATGACCCGACGACGCGGACGTGGGCGCGTGGACCGGATCTGCCTACGGACAACTCCTGGGGTGCGGCGCTGGATCTGCATGGCACGCTGATTATCGCCGGTGGCGCACACTGGTCGGAGCGCCATCAGCGCTACTTCTTCGATGATCGTGTTCTGGCGCTGAGGTCTCTGGCGCTGAAGTAGCGGACCGACCCACAGGACTCTTCCCTTTCGCGGGCCTGCTGCCGATAATGGTCCACAGGCGCTCGGGGCGCCGCCACGTCCGCGGAAAGGCCACAGGCCACCCACCGCTTTGCAGTACTCACATCATGACCTTCTTTCTGCCCGCTGCAGCGGACATCGGGCGCCTTCGGAAAGAGGGGATCCATGTCCATTCGGCAGCTACCTGTCCCAGCCTCCCTGCGCCACATCTGGACAACCGCAAACGAGTTATCGTCGAGGCGGTCGCCGCCATTCGGGGCGGAGACAACCCCCGGCTCGTCGGTCACAAGCTGCTGTGTGTCCAGCGCGTCGATTTTTATGCCACCATCGAGGCGGTGGATAAGACCGTGACTGCATTGCAGGCGCGACTGCAGGAACCGCGTGCATCCAGCTGGGATCTGGATGCGCTGGCAACCTGGCTCACCGGCCTGGCTGAGGCCGCACGCCGTAAGGGCCTGCAGCAGATGGGGGCGATGGCGTTGCCTGAGGTGGAACAACGCGGGGCGGGCTTGCGAAAGACCACCCCGCACGCTTTCGTGAGCGAATGAAAATCCACATCCAGGTTCTTGCTCTGCTGCTGGTTCCCGCTCTTGTGCCCGCTGTTGCCCCGGCTTGGGGGCACAATGGTGAGGTCGCTTTCGCCGTGCCTGCTACCGGCATCACGATCGATGGCGACCTGTCTGACTGGCCCACGGAGGGCGCCAGATACGAGATCTACCACATCGAGTACGGTTCGGCCCTCGTTGGTGGCAACGACTTCGCGGGGTATTTCCGCACGGCCTGGGATCCGGCGGCGATGGCACTGTTCGTCGCCGTGGATATCATCGATGACGACATCCAGCTCGCCGGTGAGCCGATCCGCAGTTGGCGCCAGATGCGTGGCACCTTTGGCCGCATGGGTTGGCGCTCCCGGGAGGAGGCGCCGGATCCTCCCGATCTTCCCGACGGCTGCGCCATCATCGTCGATGTCGGTGACCGCGGCCAGCCTCGGCGCTTCAGTCTCGATGGCGACGGCGTGCGCAGCATTTTTGCCAGTGCCGGTGAGGATTCGGCTGACGCACCCGGCGTACTGTCGGCACAGCGCCTGACACAGACGGGTCGACAATACGAATGGCGCATAGAGCTGAACACATTCCTGCCGACAGCAGAGGACGGCTCACCTGTGCCTGTGGCGTCTGCTGCCGCCATCGGCTTCGCCGTAACCGCAGTCGATCGTGACGGTGACGGTTCCCTGTCATGGTTGACGTGGGGCCCCGGCCTGGCCGGTGCCGGGACTTGGGCCGGGACCCGTGAGGATGGCCGCACCGACCTGGTTCTGCGCCATGACGCGCTGTCTCTGCATGAGGTACGGGGCCGCGCCGAGTGGATGGATAGTCTGGAAGTGACGGTGCCGCAGGGTGTCGCTGTGGTGTCGGCAGAAAGTGGCGCGCGCTGGCGCGCGGAGACCGATGCTGCGGGCCACTTCTCCCTGCGGTTGCCACCGGGTGACTACAGCGCGGTGCTCGAAGATCCACGCCTCGGGCGCGACCGCGGGGAAACGGATGTTGCCGTGCTGGCAGGCGAGCCGCCGGCAGAGGTCGTCGTCATGGATCGCCCCTTGTTCCGCATGAGTGCTCTCACCGGGCAACGGCGGGAACGTGATGCCTCGTCGCCAGGTGTCAGATTGCCGGTGGGCAAACAACGGGGCGTCAGTTGGGTTGGCAATCGTATCATCGGCCGCGATGAGTTGGCCCCCCCTCGTGCCCGTCT
>JAQCJA010000439.1 GCA_027593305.1 bacterium | reverse complement strand
GGCGACGGTGAGTGCCCGCAACGGCAACAGCCGCTGGATCGTCGGTGTGCGGCGGGCGGACCTGCGCCGGCTGACCAGCGACCTGCAGACAACGGGTGACTTCTCCCCCGAATACGCCGACGTGCAAGGGGTGCTGGCCTGGGGGGATGATGATTTCGGTGTCGACCTGTTCGGGCTGCGGGGCCGCAGCGGTTTCGGCCTGCAGCCCGAGAGCCGGTCGCTGCGCTACGACTGTGGTACGAGTCCGCCGCAACCTCCTCGCGGATCCTGTAACGAGTTTGCCGGCACGGCCGGTGGCTTTGATCGTTTTGCCCACGATCTCGATATCGCCGGTGCCCGTATCGCGTGGCGTGCCGGTTCGTGGCGGGTACAGCTGCGCAGTCACTACCTGCAGCGCGCCGAGCGTGAGGATATCGATGCCACGTATCTGGCGGACTGGATGCCTCGATCCTTTACCCCTCGCGCCATCGCGCAGGACTGGCTGGAGACGCACAGCGTCGTCGAAGGCCGGCTGCGCCAGGAGCGGGCGCAGTGGAGTCTGGCCCTGTCGCCGGCCCGGGGCGAATCCTGGGAGATCGGCGGCGGCAGCCGGCGCACAGCGATCGCAGGGGAACGGGTCTTTGCTGATACGCTATGGCTTGATGGCGGCGTGTTGACGGCGGTCCGCCAGGAGCGAGTCGTCGACAGCACGCCCCTGGATCACTTCGCCTATGCCCGGCGCACCTGGACGCCTGGTTCCTGGACGGCCGCCACCGAGTTGCGGGCTGTCCGCTTCGAGGCCCTGGAGCAAGCGCCCCGGGAACTGCTCTGGCTGCCCAGGCTGCGTCTGTCCCGAAGGCTCGGTACATGGCGGCTGGCGCTGGCGACGGGACTGGCGGCACAACCTCCAGCCCATGACGTGCCCGCCGTGCAACAGGGGGCGGAGGCGAACTTCGAAGTCGAACAGCAGACAGAGCGCTGGCGCTGGCGCAGTGCCGCCTTCCATCGTCGGGGCTGGGACCGCGTCTCCTTCACCGTCGATGACGTGGATCTGCAGTACGCCTCGCGGGCAGACAGCCGCACGCAAGCATGGGGCGCCGACACGCAGGTCCGCGGCCAGATCGGTCGGGCGGTCGGTACGGTCAGCTACAGCCTGCTGTGGTCCAGGGAGAATCTCGACACCGATGCCGTGGCCTGGGTGCCGATGGCCACCGATCAGCGGCACACGGCCACAGCCTACCTGGAGGACTACATGGATCTGCGTCTGGGCTGGCTGCAGGCGTCGCGATTTCACCTCCGTGTGTTGTACGGCTCCGGCTTCCCGTACACGCCCCGGATCCCCGTGCTGGCCACAGATGGCACGATCACCGGTCTGGTTGCGGGGGCGCGCCACGCCCGGCGCGACGATCCCTACATCCGCTTCGATATCGGCACGACACAGGCCTTGCGCGTCGGCAGCCTGGAATGGGAGGTGCGGGAGGAGGTGGCGAACCTGTTCGACGAGTTCAACGCCGTCGGCTATCGCCAACTGCCGGCGCCGGACGGTTCCATGGCGCTGCTGCCGCGCGGGCTGGGCCGCCGCGTCTACAATCTCGAGGTCAGCATGCGCTTCTAGACCCGTGGCGGATCAGCCGTAGGCGCCCTTGCTGTGCCGCCCGAGGAACCGCTGCAGGCGCGGGCCTGCACCCTCCCAGACGTGTTCGGGCATGCGGTAATCGATGAAAGGATAGAACTTCTGCGCGACGAAGCGCCGGCTGTAGGTGACGCCCCCCAGCAGGCGCTGGCGGCCGGACTGATTCTTTGCCCCCTGGTGCCAGATCTGGTTGTGGAACAGATACGCTTCGCCGGCGCGCGCCAGAATCGGCACGGGGCCACGGCCATCAAAGGTGGGATGCTGTTTGTCGTTCGGCAGACGGCCGGCGTTGTGACTGCCCGGCACGACTTCGGTGCAGCCGCACTCCACGGAGTCGACATCCGACAGAGGCGTGAAAATCTGCAGCACCATACACGGTACGCGGATGCGGGGATCGTGACGCTCCACCCCTTCCGGCAGCGGAAAATGCAGCAGGTCGTCCACGTGCCAGCCACCGCCCATGCCCGGTTCGTAGATCAGTGCGTTCTGTGACATGAGGTGGCAGTCCGGCCCCAGGACCGCCTCGGCGAGGCTGGCGAAGGGTTCCCGCACGATCAGATCGCGGAAGGCGTTGTCATACTCGAACATGCGCATGTAGCTGATGCCGCGAACATGGTCGCCCTCGGTGTCGGCGGCGATGCGCGGATCCGCCGCCTTGCGCTGGAGGGCATCGCGCAAGGCCGCGACTTCGTCCGCCTCCAGGACGGGGCCCAGATGCACGTACCCGTCGGTGTACAGCTGCTCGATGATGCGTGCCGTCTGCGTGTCGTCGTACGCTGTACCGCTGCGGATGGGGCTGCTCATGGGGCTAACAGTAACACCGCACACACTGCCCGGGCAACTGCAATTGCCCCATCTGGAAGCACTCGATCATCGTCGAAGCCGGGCCAGACTGAGCCGGCGCCGTGTCGGTTGCCATGTCCAGGCTTGCAAGTCCTGTCGCCGAGACCCAACTGCCACGTATCTTCCCGTCCGGCGCTCCTGACGCCGCCTGTCACCACGGTAACAACGAAGGATCCTCCCAATGCCCGAAACGCTCAAGCTCGCCTTTGTCGGCTGTGGCGCCATCGCCCGGTATCACCTGGACGGGATCAAGAAACACGCGCCACGCATCAAGGTGACAGCCACCGTCGACCTCGATGTCGACAAGGCCCGGGCCTACGCCGCCGAGACGGGGGCCACGGCTTTTTCTTCTCTGGACGAGGCGCTGGCGCATGGCGACTTCGATGCCGTCGATCTCATGCTGCCACACGATCTGCACGAGGCAGCGGCACTGCAGTGTTTTGCCGCTGGCAAACACGTCCTGCTCGAAAAGCCGATGGCCCTCG
This sequence comes from bacterium, assembly GCA_027593305.1. Taxonomy (GTDB): domain Bacteria; phylum Latescibacterota; class UBA2968; order UBA8231; family UBA8231; genus UBA8231. Next base: position 1,520 of record JAQCJA010000439.1, on the reverse strand, counting down.
AACTGGATGCGTGTGCGCGGATTCTGGCGGCAGCGAAGGTCGCCGGAACTGTCTTCATGGTCGCCGAGAACGCCCAGTACTGGCCGGAAATCGTCAAGGCAGCCGAAGTCATTGAATCCGGTGCGATCGGTGACATCATCACCGCCCGGGCGGCCTTCACCTACGAGTTCGATCCGTACTGGTTCAAGGAAGAAAAACCGTGGCGGTACCAGAAGAGCCGCGCCGGTGGTGGCATCACCATCGACGGTGGCTCCCACTGGATCCGCCCACTGCGCATGTGGCTGGGAGAGATCGACGAGGTCGTCGGCATCATCGGCCATCCACTGAAGGAGATGGAGGGCGAGTCGCTGACACGGGCGCTGCTGCGCTTCCAGTCCGGCAAGACCGCCGTTTTCGACGCCATGATGATCGACACTGTCTTTGCCCCCGATCCGTGGTGGCGGATTACCGGCACGAAAGGGGAATTGACGATCGACACCGGTTTTGAGGGAACTCTGCGCCTGTTCGACGCGGCTCACCGGCAGGGCCAGCTGCTGCTGGAACCGAAAGGTTATGCCCAGTCCTTCGGTCCCGAACTGGCCGACTTTGCCGCCGCCGTCCTGGACGGCAAAGCTCTTGCCGCCGGACCGGAACAATCCCTTGGTGAACTGCGCACGGCACTGGCGATCTACCGATCCGCCGCATCGGGTGCCTGGGAGAAGGTCTGGACCTGAGCCGGCCCGGGCAGAACGGACAGGCCGGTTCTACCGTGTCAGCTGTCGGTATTTGATCCGGTGCGGGTGGTCGGCAGCGTCACCAAGGCGGCGATGTCGATCCGCGTCGTAGTCGGTCCAGTTGCCCTCGATCCAGACAACCTTGCTGTCCCCCTCAAAGGCGAGGATGTGGGTGGCAATGCGATCGAGAAACCAGCGGTCGTGGCTGATGACGACGGCGCATCCGGCGAACCGGAGCAACGCCTCCTCGAGGGCCCGCAGGGTGTTGATGTCGAGATCGTTCGTCGGCTCGTCGAGGAGCAGGACATTGGCGCCCTGCTTGAGAATCTTTGCCAGATGCACCCGGTTGCGTTCCCCTCCCGAAAGATTGCCGACAAGTTTCTGCTGGTCACCGCCGCCGAAGTTGAAGCGTCCCACGTAGGCGCGGGCATTGACCCGACGATCCCCCAGTTCGATTTCTTCCCTGCCTTCTGAGATCACGTCATACACCGACTTGTCATCGGGCAGGTCATCACGACTCTGGTCGACATATCCCAATTGCACGGTGTCGCCGAGCTTGATGCTGCCGCTGTCCGGGGTTTCGGCACCGGTAATCATGCGAAACAGCGTCGTCTTGCCGGCGCCGTTCGGCCCGATGATGCCGACGATGCCCCCCGCCGGCAGGGCAAAACTCATGTTGTCGACCAGCAGCCGGTCTTCGTAGCCCTTACACAGTCCCTTCGCCTCGATGACGATGTCTCCCAACCGGGGACCCGGCGGGATGTAGATCTCCAGGTCCTGATCCTGCGCCGCGCGATCCTGCTGGAG
>JAQCJA010000438.1 GCA_027593305.1 bacterium | reverse complement strand
GTCGAATTCGGTGGGCCCAGGGGTGTGGAACTGGAGGTCGCTGCCGGAGATGCCGTACTGATTCCCGCCGGCGTGAGCCACCTGAATCTGGGTGCCAGTGACGATCTGCTCGTGATCGGCGCGTATCCGGATGGTGGGGCGCGGGAAGATCTGTGCCGCGCGACCCAGGCGGATCGCGCCGCCGCGCTGCCGCGTCTGCAGATCGTATCCCGTCCGGTTCGCGATCCGGTGCTCGGTGATGGCGGTCTGCTGCAGGCCTGGTCCTGAGGCCGTCAGCCTGCCGAGAACGGGCCGGAACGCCGGCAGGGCGATCGATCAACGGCCCGCGTCCTGCAGTTGTCTCAGCGACAACGCACCATCGTTGTTGTCGTACAGCCAGCGACGCAGATGGGCCCGAATCCTGGGCCAGTCGCTGTCGATGATGGCAAACCACGCCGTGTCGCGGTTGCGCTGGCGCACGATGCGATGCTGGCGGAAGATGCCCTCGAAGGTGAAGCCAAGGCGCTCGGCAGCAGCACGTGACCTGGCGTTCAGCGCGTCGCACTTCCATTCCACGCGTCGGCACGACATACGGCCAAAGGCTTCCTCCAGCATCAGGTACGCAGTCTCGGTGTTGGCCCGTGTTCGCTGCGCGGCGGGCACATACCAGATGTGGCCGAGCTCAAGGCAGCGATTCTCCGCCGCGATGCTGAGGAAGGAGACCATGCCGAGAGCGGCGTCGGTGTCGGCATGGCGCACGGTGAGAAACAGCGGATCAGATCCCGGCGCGATAGCCGCCATCCACGCCAGCATCTCCGTCCCGTCGGCAAACGGGCCGTAGGGCATGTAGGTCCACAGGGCCTCGACGTCGCCGCTGCCGTGACTGAGAGCATGGAGTTCGGCCGCGTCCCGCCCCGGGTCGACCGGGGACAGGCGTACGAACCGGCCCTCATAGACTCGCCGCTCCGGTTGCCCGGGGGAATCGATCCGGGGGACTGGTTGTCCGACAGGTAACATGGGTTCCTTTCAAGCGTGGGCGCCGATGACATGATCTCGCCGTTCAACAGGCCGGCGCTTCCATGCAACAGTGTCAACGTGGCTGGGTCAAGGAGACGCTGATATCCGGCGTGCGGGCTGCCAGGGACGTCTCTCTGTCAGGGATTTCTCTGTGGGTGACCAAATCGGTACATTGTCCAGACGGTATTACGGACCGCTTCGGAGAGATTGCATGAACGCGCCTCAACCTGGCATCAACCAGCTCAACGCCGATCTCGCCGAAAGTCTTCGCGATGGTCGTTTCGTTTCCCTCGTGTTGTTTGATATCGACCGGTTCCACCAGATCAATGCGGACCTGGGCGAGGAGACGGGTGACGCCATCCTGGCCCTCGTGGGCGAAGTCCTGGCGAACATGGCGCCCGTATCGTACCGCATCGGCGGCGATTCACATGCCGTGCTCGGCCTTACTGCCGAGAGCGCCGACAAGTTGCGCGGCGCTGTGAAGGAGGCCGCCCAGGAACGGCTGCAGGCGCATGTGTCGCTGTCCGGTGGCGGGGTGAGTGTTGCGCCTGACCTGCTCGTGGCCAGCGAAGAGGCGGAGAGGCTCCTCTACGCGGCGGCGTCCAAGATGCTGGCCCTGGCCAAGCAGGGGGGGCGAGACGAGATCGTCTGGCTCGCCGATGACGGACCCTTCGACGGCGAGACCGGTGAGGCAGCCCTGCAGCTGTTCCGTGATCTGGCGCGGGTCAATGCCTCCCGCGCACGGCAGATGGAAGTGGCGTCGAAGGTGGATCCACTGACGGGATTGTTCAATCGCCGGGGCTTCGAAGACATCTTCGGACGCATGGTTGATTCCGCGCAGCGCACGGAACGTCCCCTTGGACTGCTGTACATGGACTCGGACTCACTCAAGGTGATCAATGACCGTGACGGTCACGAGGCGGGAGACCGTTTCATCGTTGACCTGGCAAGCATCCTGCGCAGTGTCGCGCGGCGTTCGGACTTCAATTTCCGCTGGGGAGCCGATGAGTTTGCCGTGGTGCTGGAAAGTGGCAATGCGGCGCGTGCAGCAACCTTGGCCGAGCGCCTGCGCGAGGCAGTTGCCGAACGCACAGGCGGCACCGTCTCCATCGGCATCTACTGCGGCGTACCGGAGAGTGCCGAAGAAGCGGTGCGTATCGCCGACGCAGCGATGTACGATGCCAAGCGACGTGGCAAGGACCGCGTCGTCGTCAGTCTGCAGGACTGACTCCGGAGAAGCGTCAGAAGTCGGTCGTTGCCGATCCGGCATCGTCGACGAGCCCGCCGCCGATGAGCATGGCGACGGCGACAAACACCAGAGACTGTGCCAGCCAGCCGATGACACAGACACCGACGGCCCGCCCGGTGCTGTCGTAGTCCAGGGCCTGCCGGACGGCGATGATCATCGCCACCAGCATCCAGATCCCGGCGACGAAGGAACTGATGATGCCCAGGCCGGGTATGACGCCGACGATGCGCGCCAGACCGGGGGCGCTGGCGAAACCGATGGTGCGCAACAGTTGGCCGTAGGTCGCTTCGCTCTGCGTCTCCGGCAACAGCTTCGTGCCCACGAGGTATGTTACCAGCGACCAGGCGTACCATGATACGAGGGCTGCCACCGTGCCACCGATCAGCCCGTTGAGGCCCGCCATTTCGTACGATCCGATACCGGCGGCCAGGCTCGACAGCACAACGACCAGTGTCGCCTGCCCCAGGGCCTGTTCGTCGGCCTCCACTTCTTCATACAACTGTACGTCCAGGCGGGCGGCGCGGACGATCCTGTTCCACAGCATGGTAGGTCTCCTTATTCCGAGGCGGCAACGGGTCGGACAACGGGTCGGACAACGGGTCGGACAACGGGTCTGGCCTGCACGGAGCCGACGGCACCGATGCGATTCTCCTCACGCTTCGGGCGGAAACCCGAAACGATCACGCTGTTGTTGCGCGGCAGGATGTTGTCATAGTCGATGCGGTGCGGGTCGTCTGCGGCGCGGCCCACGGGATACATGGCCGTATCGTGGTAGCCGATGCGTACGGCCTTGCGCCACTGGTCCGTGCGGTTCACATCGGACCAGTGAATGGTCAGATAACTGAAAAAGGTGACATCCCCCGTTTCGGCCGGAACGGCAACCGACGCCAGTCTGTCCGGGTGATACTCGTCGGGTGGGAGGTGTGGTGCCGTGTCCGGGCCGAGGACATGATCGATGGGGCCGCCCTTGTGGCTTCCGGGCACGACGTGCAGAGCGCCGCTTTCAAGGGGCGCATCGTCGAGATGCAGCAGGCAGTCGACGAAGTTGGCCCCGTCGTGGGGATAGAAGGGGTAGTCCTGATGCATCGGGAAAGGGGTGCCCATCTCCGGCGGCTTGGCATGCAGCACAGTATGATGCCATTGTACGCTGTCACCGATCAGATCACGGACACAGGCGACGAGCTTCTCGTGGTGAATCACACGTGACCACACGGCGGAGTAAAAGTCAGGACGGTGCAGGAAGACGGCCCTGGTGTTGAGGCGGTCCTCCTCCGGCAGGTAGCGATCGCGCCAGGGGCCCTTCCAGCCGATGGTCTGCTCCCCCCACTCCTCGATGATGCGCACCATGTCCGCAGCCAGTCCGGCAGATTGGTCGGCGGTAAACAGGCCTTTGACCTTGACGTAGCCGTCGCGGTGGTAGGCGTCGATCTGGTCCTGTGTAAGCATGGCGGGACTCCCAGGTCTGTGACTGGCTGCTGAGCGGTGAATGGTACGCCGATTCGCCGGCCCGCAGCAATCCGCGGGCGTTGTGCCTGCCGAAGCCGAGCAGCCGCGTTGAATCCGGCAGGCATGATGCCTATTTTCAACAGTTTACGCAAATTCACCAGCCGGAGGCCGACGCTCCCATGATCGGACACGATCCCTACTTCATCGCCAACCCCGACGCCATCGAAACGCCGGCGATGGTTGTGTTCGAAGCACAGGTGGATGCCAATATCGCCACACTCTGCGAACTGGTGGGCGGCGGCGCCAACCTGATGGCACACGTGAAGACGCACAAATCCGAGGCGATCACGCGCAAGCAACTGGCTGCCGGGATCGCCGGGTTCAAGTGTGCCACCCTCAGAGAACTCGAGATGGCCCTGGATGCGGGCGCCCAGGAAGCGATTCTCGCCTATCCCATGGTGCAGCGTCTGAAAGTCGACCGATTCGCGCAGATCGTCGACGCCCATCCCCAAGTGCAGGTCTACGCCACGGCGGGTGACATGGGCCATGTCGCGGCACTGGCTGCTGCTGCTGCTGGTCGCGAGCGGCCCTTTCTGGTGATGCTGGATCTCGACGTCGGCATGCACCGTACAGGGGTCGCGCCGGGCGGGGCTGCCGAGCAGATCTACGCCGCCATTCACAACACACCAGGACTGCAGGTGGCGGGGTTGCACGCCTACGACGGGCACGAGCATTTCCAGGATCCCGAGGGGCGCGCCGGTGCCGCGCAGAAAC
>JAQCJA010000437.1 GCA_027593305.1 bacterium | reverse complement strand
CCACTCCCTGGGCGATGGCCGGGGCAGACTATGTTGCCGGCATCGAGGCACGTGGCTTCATCCTCGGTCCAGCCGTCGCTCTGCAGTTGACGGCCGGATTCCTGCCTGTGCGCAAAGCGGGTAAACTGCCCGGCGATGTTGTTGCGCAGGAATATGAGCTGGAGTATGGCAAGGCGACCATTGAGTTGCACCGCGATGCGTTACACGAGGGGGATCAGGTACTCATTGTTGATGATGTCCTGGCAACGGGGGGCACTGCCCGAGCTGCCGTTCGATTGGTAGAGTCCCTCGGGGCGACCGTGGCAGGTCTGGCATTTCTTATCGAGTTGACTGCCCTCGGGGGGCGACAGGGACTTGAGGACTACCGCATAGAAAGTGTCATCGATTACTGAAGACCGGGGTGCCTGACAAGAGGCGCCGCATCCCGAGCACACTTAGGAGGAAAACCAAATGCAGGAGCGGAACAAGCGGGCGACGAAGGCAGAACTCGAAGAAGACGAATTTCTCGAATGGGTTCTGCGCAGCATCGAATATCTCAAGACCCATGCGCAGCTGATTGTCGGCGGAGTCGTCGGCATTGTCGCTGTCATCGCCATTGTCTCGTTCATGCAGACCCAACGGGGCGAGGCCAGTGAGCGGGCGGCGGCCCTGCTGTTCGAAGCGACCATCGCCGATCGCTCCGGGCAGGTAGATCAGGTGATCCGCATCGGCCAGCAGCTGGTGGATACCTATGCCGGCACGTCGGCTGCTGCACAGGGCATGGTTCTACTCGGCAATCGCTATTTCACGCTCGGTCGATATGCCGATGCTGAGCGCCTTTACCACCAGTATCTCGATGCCCATGGCGATCTCGATGCACTCACCTATGCCGCCGTCACCGGACTTGCCGCCTGTCGTGAGGCCAAGGGTGATCTCGAAGGCGCCGCACGGGACTACGTGGCATATGCCGACAACCATCCTGTGAGCCCACCCTCCGCGCTGGCGCTGATGCAGGCAGCACGCTGCTATGCACAACTTGGCGACGTGGTTCGGCGGCGAGAGACCCTCGAGCGAGTGACGCAACAGCATTCAGCCACACCGGTGGCACAACGGGCCCGTGAACAACTGGGCATGATGATGTGAGGGCAGGGAACCGCGTGCGTGGGTGACATGAAGCTCAAGGTCTTCGCCGGCAACAGCAACCAGGCACTGGCGCAGGGCATTTGCCGCTCTCTGGGAGTTGCTGCCGGTGCCATCGAGTTCGTTTCGTTCAGCAACGAAAACGTGAAGGTGAAGATCTGCGAGAACGTGCGTGGCTGTGATGTATTTCTGATCCAGACATCATGTCCGCCGGTGAACGATCACCTGATGGAATTGCTCATTGCCCTGGACGCGCTCAAGTACGCCTCAGCGGGGCGCATCACGGCTGTCCTGCCGTACTATCCATATGCTCTGTCTGACAGCAAGGATGAGCCACGCATATCTGTTGCGGCGCGCCTCGTCGCCGACCTGCTGGTAGAGTCCGGCGCCGACCGCATCCTGACGATGACGCTACATAGTCCACAGATCGTCGGTTTCTGCCGGGTGCCCATCGATCAACTCAGCGGCGTGCCGACCATATGCAAGCATTTCGCTGAACGGCTCGATCTGTCCAACTGCGTGGCTGCGGCACCAGACATCAGCAGAGCCAAGGTCACTGAGGCGTACGCCAGGCACCTCGGTCTGCCCCTCGTGGTGATCGACAACCGCATGTCGCCGGAAGGGAACATGCGTGTTCATGGCGTCATCGGCAGTGTGGAAAACCGTGACGTTCTCCTGTTTGACGACGAGATCATCACAGGCGAGTCGATTCTCGATGGTGCGCGTGCCGTTCTCGCCCGTGGCGCCCGCTCGGTCCACGCCGGATGTGTGCATGGCACGTTGGCTCCCGGTGCAGCCGCGCGCATCATCGATTCAGAACTCGAGTCGCTGGTCGTCACCGACACGATCCCGCAGGCCAGGCACGAAAGTCACAGCCCGCGGCTTGGCTTCGTTTCCGTTGCCAAACACTTCGCTGATGCCATCCGAGCGATCCACGAAGAGACATCGATCAGCGCCCTCTTTACGTGACGGAGGTCGGTATGCCCCTCCTCGCCATCACCCTTGCCTCCTACCTGCCATTCGCTGGGCCTGATCTGGACTACATATACGGGATCATCGGTGCGATCCTTGCGATCGCTCTCCTCATGGTCGTGTTCCGCGTCTTCGCCCGCTTGCAGGAGAACAGAAGAGTTCAGCAGTCGTCATGGCTGACCTACGAGAAGATCGCCAAGGTCAAGGGGCTGTCGAAGCTGGAAACACAGTTGCTATCCATGATTCTGCGACGCGCAAGAGTCCAGCGCCCCTCCCAGGTGCTCGGCTCGATCCGCCAGTATGAGACTCTGGTGGACAAGGCACTTGATCGTGCCTGGATTACCGACAGCGAGAGCAGCCATCTCGAGAAGGCGCGCACAAAACTCGTGCGCACTTCGCGGCCATGGGATGGGCAGAACCGCAGACAGTACGAGCGTGCGCTATGTGCGTTCGAACTGAATGTCGCGGGGATCACCAGAGCCAGCATCGATGAGGAACTGAAGGCCAGTTACGACGAGAGTGATGAGAAGTTCCGCAAGGCGTTCGCCGGCCTCTCTGCCGAAAGTCGTTCAGAGAGTACCCGCGTCCAGGATCTGAGTGCCGGTGGGGTCGCCTTGCTGGCTGGAGACAAGGATCAGTTTCACGAGGGTGACTACCTTGCATTTTCCGAGGCCGACGGCGACTCGCCCATCGATCTGTCACCCGTGTGCGGCTGTATTCTCGATGTAGAACATATGGAGGAGCAGCGTCAACTCATCCTGCATGTGAGATTTCTCCCGTACGACAGCGAGTTGCGCAAGCAGGTGATACGCGCCGTGTACGAAGAGTCTGAGCGGGCGCAGTCCGAAAAACGAGATAGGACGGGGCGCAAGAAGGCACCCGCAGACAAGATCCCACCGGCAAGGAAGAAACGTCCTGCGCCGCCACCCGAAGAACAACCAGAGTAAATCATGCATGTTGCCGTTCTGGCCGACGTGCACGGGAACCTCGAGGCCCTCGAATCGGTACTGATCGCCGTTCATCGCGAAGGCGTCGAACGTGTACTGGTTCTGGGTGACCTCGTCGGCTATGGCCCTGACCCCGTGGCATGTATTCACCGGATCCGTGAGGCTGGCAGTGTCTGCGTGCTGGGCAATCACGACCAGGCAATGGTTGCCCCCCGATACACACACGAACTCAACCCCATGGCGCGGGAAACGCTGTTGGAGTCGCGGGGGATGCTGGGTCCCGATGAGTTGTCGTATCTGCGCGCCACGGCCTACCGCTACCTGGAAGGGGACGCAGTGTTTACCCACGCCAACCCGATCGCGCCGGAAGAGTGGCAGTGTCTCTATCTCTTTGAGCATATCGACTGGTGTCTGGCGGGCCTCGAGGCACGGATTGCCTTTGTTGGTCACACACACTACCCCGGGATTCACTGCCGTATGGATGCAACCTCTGTGGCCCTGACGTCTTCCGAAGTGGCCATCGGTCGGCACCGCTATCTGGTCAATGTCGGCAGCGTCGGACAGCCTCGCGACGGAGATCCCCGCGCCAGCTACGCGCTCTGGGATACGGACTCCAGCTACGTGAAACTGCGCCGTGTGGAGTACTCGGTAAACCGTACTCAGCAGAAGATCAGGGCTCTGGGTTGGCCCGACTACGTGGCCGAACGCCTGACGCGGGGAGAGTGAGTTTGCCCTCGTGAGTGGCCTCGTGCTGCGTGTGTCGGGGTGGGAGATCCTTGTTGCCGGTGACGATGGCGTGGAGCACCTGTGCCAGGTACGGGGCAAGGTCAAGGCCGGGCCACGTCGATCTGGTGCTCAGATCGTGGCAGGTGATGGCGTGGACTGGCAACCGACCGAGGCCGGTCGTGGCATCATCGAGGCCATCTGCCCGCGGCAGAACCTCCTCTCCAGAACTGCAAGCGGCAACCGGCCTTTGGAGCAGGTTATGGCTGCCAACGTGGATCGATTCTTCATCGTTGTTGCCGCGCGGCAACCAGCGCTGCGGCCGGGATTCGTTGATCGCGCTCTGATCATGGCCGCCAGCGGGGGGGTCACAGGGGTTGTCGTGTGTGTCAACAAGATTGACCTCGACGGAGACAATGAACGCCGGCCCGTCGTTTCGTTGTATCGTGATCTTGGCTACGAGGTGATCGAGACGAGCGCCGCCACAGGTGCAGGCATGGATGGTCTGGTCGAGCGTTTCCATGAGGGGCTTTCTGTCCTCATCGGACCTTCAGGTGCCGGCAAGTCGTCCATTCTCAACGCGGTCGAACCAGGTCTGGCAATACGCACGCAGGAGTTGATGCGGCATCACGATCGTGGACGGCATACGACAACAAGCAGTTCGCTGCACAAACTCCGCGGGGGCGGCTATGTGGCTGACACACCGGG
>JAQCJA010000436.1 GCA_027593305.1 bacterium | reverse complement strand
CACCCTTCTCCAGCAGGGCCAGAAGGGTGAAGAACCAGATGCCAAGGGCGATCTCGGTGCTGACAAAGTAGCTGAAGCCCACGACGGTAAAGCTGAGCATGAAGGGCAACACAACCGTGTCGCGCAGGACCGGGATGCTCGCCGTCATGGCGATCTGCGGCACGATCGGGTAGTAGTTGTGCAGACCCTTCATGCTGCCGATCACCAGTGGCAGCATGAAGCCGGCCCACATCAGGCCGCTGCGGAAGAACGGTGGAATCCTGCCCTCATCCTGATGGATCATGGCCAGGGGTACCTGCACCAGGGGGTAGGCGAGGCGTTCGTTGTCCATCCACTGACGCCGAATGATGACGGCAGAGCAGATCATCACCATATAGAGCGACAGCAGGAAGGGGCTCCAGGCCAACAGAGGGCGCGCCCACGCCCCCCAGGGGATGGCCTGTCCGTCGGGCAGCCCCTCATAGAAATACTTGATCGCCATGTCATCACTCACCACCAGCCACGGTCGCACGTATGGTTGGATGGACAGCTGCCACTCGTTCTCGACCGTGGAGTAGTAACCCAGCGACGTCATGGCTGGCAGGAGGTACTCCATCAGGCCCATGGTCGGTATGGCGCAGGCGATCACCATCATGACGTAGACGACAGAAAGCTCCCGCGAGTCGAAGGCCAGACCCCGGTGCAACTGGCGCACCACCGTATTGCCGAGGATGAACAGAAACAGCAGGAAGACGGCAGCAGCTGTGCCAAAGTCCAGGGCCATGAGGGAGCCCTGGAGATAGACATTGGCGTACGGCGCGCCGACACTTATGAAGGCGCACAAGGCAGCGCCTATAACGTACACGCGCAGTCGGTACGGCGACCGCAATCCGTCTTCAGCCAAGGTCGTCAGCCAGGATCTCGAGGCGGGGGTGCAACCGGAATCGACAAAGGTGGTGCTCACGGACTGCTGCGGCAAGCACACACAAGGGTACGCAGCAGGGCCGTTTGGTTCCGGGCCACTGGTTGTTTTAATTGCGCTGCCTCAGGTGTCCCAAGTGATCCACACCCGCCCCGCAGGTCGAACCGTACATGATGAAACGATATCTCCTGCTCGGTCTGGCCATTCTGTGTCTCGGGGGCGTGTTCCGTTTCGGCGGCATCACCCAGCACTGGGTGGCGGGGTTGCAGGGTACACAGGACCGACCGATCCAGTTGCGCATCTGGGACTGGTGGACGCCGGCACGCAACGAGGAAATCGGTGCGTACTTCGAAGAAGTCGAGCGCATCTTCGAAGAGCGCAATCCGGACATCGACCTGGTCTATCAGTTCGTCCCTTTCTTCAACTACGTGCAGAAGCTGTCCACCGCCCTGGTTGGCGACGCACCACCCGACCTGTTCCAGTCGTCGGTGTACTGGGCGGAGGGGCTCTTCCATCGAGGTATGCTGCGCACGCTCGATGACCTGCTGGTCGAGAACCGCAGTGCGCCGCCGGCTGAACGCATCACCCGCGATGCCTTTGTACCGTCTGCCTGGCGTCACAACAACAGTTCTTCAGGCAAAGTGTTCGGCATCCCGCAGATGTTCGAATCCCAGTGCCTCATGTGGAACCTGGATCTCGTGGAGGCCGTCGCCCGACAGGACGAGGAGATCCGCGATCTCTTCGTGCGGCGTGCCGACGGCTCTGTGGACTACGACCGCATGCGTTTCGATGCGGTGCGAGACTGGGACCACTTCCTGCGCATCACCAAAAAGCTGACAACCTACCACGCCGATGGCTCGATCGACCAGGCTGGTTTCGTCATCAACGCCTACGGTGGCGGCATGGGCATGTTCTCGCCGTGGGTCGCGGCCAACGGCGGACGTTTTCAGGATGCCGACGGGACCCGGGCGATGTTCGCCAGCGCCAACGGCATCGGCGCGATGGAATTCATGGCGAAAGTGTACTGGGAAGAGGGGATCTGCCCGCCCTTCCGGCGCGAGATCTCCGACGTCGACCTGTTCCAGGAGGGCCGCGTCGCCTGCATGGTCTCCGGCACGTGGGCGGGTATCGACATCGTGCGCAATACCATCGGCTGGAAACACTTCGCCCAGACCGGTTTCCCGCCGGGTCCGCTCGGCTCAGGCCAGAGCACGGTGACCTGGGCGAACATGCTCGTCATCAGCCAACGGTGTCCCAACGTGGAGGCCGCCTGGCGCTACCTGCAGTTCGTCTGCAGCCTCGAAGGTGCCCTCCTGCGCCTCAAGCACCTGCACTACAACAGTCCGCGTAAGGATCTGTACGATACGCCTCAGTGGCAGCAGACGCTGGCGGAATACCCCTTTCAGTCCAACGTCGAGGCCCTCTGCCTGGTGGGCAAGAAACTGCGCCACACGGAGATCATCGCAACCGACCACAAGGCCAATCCGATTCTCGAGACGGTGCTGCTGCGGTACCCTGATATCAAGGCTGGACTGGGTCCCTACACGTCCGTCGAGTCGGCCCTCAAGGAGGCGGCGCAGCAGGTCGACAATGTCTTCCAGCGCTACAACGGGCATGTGGCGCAGTGGCGCATCAAAGCGGGAGAGGGACTGTGAGGCCGGGTTTCTTCCGGGGGCTGGTGCCATACTGGTACATCGCGCCCGCCTTCGCCATCACCGTCGCCTTCAGTTTTGTCAGCATGGGTCTGAGTCTGCACGCGAGCCTGCACGACTTCGATGCCTTCGTCGGTTCAACCGGTTTTGTCGGGTTCGACAACTATCGCCGTGCCCTGTTCGCCGAGGACAGCTATTTCTGGCTCACCATGCGCACCACCGTGCTGTACGTCATCATGAGTGTCTTCGGTGTGCTGATCACCGCTGTGCCGCTGGCCATGCTCTGCCGCCGGGTGCCGAGAGGGCAGGCCTTTTTCCGGACCCTGTATTTTCTGCCCTCGATCACTCCGGGGGTTGTCATCGCCCTGATCTTCTATCACCTGTTCGGCAACTGGGGCCAGTTGCTCGATCGATCGGACACCGCCCTGCCTGCCCTCGCCTCCCTGGGCGTCTGGGCCGGAGCCGGCTACAACATGGTCATCATCCTCGCGGGGCTGGCCGACATTCCGCCCCATCTGTACGAAGCGGCGCGCGTCGACGGTGCCGGTCTCTGGCAGCAGTTTCGCCATATCACCGTGCCCATGCTGCGTAACACGCTGGTCTTCGTCACGGTGATGACGATCATCAGTTCCTTCCAGGTCTTCACCTCGGTATACATCATGACCCTCGGCGGCCCCGAGCGCAGTACCGAGGTCATCGCCTATACCATCTTCATCAATGCCTTCGCCGTCGCCGGTCAGATGGGGTATGCCTCGGCCCTGGCCTGGTTGCTGTTTGTCGTGGTGTCCTTCTTCGTGTTTCTGCAGATGCGGATCTTTCGTTCGCGGAGCGTGGTCGATTGAGACGACGACCCTTCGGCATGCCGGCGCTGGCGATGACGGCGATGATCCTGGGCGCCGTCCTCATGGCCTACCCCTACATCTACATGGTGGGCTCCTCTTTCAAGACCCGCCGCGAATTCGCCGAGGATCGGCAGAGCGTGGTGCCGCCGCGGTACCAGGTCGAACAACTGCTGGCCCATGCGCGGGGGGAAGAGAGCGCCCTCGACTGGCCCGGCGCAGACTGGCCCGTGTGGCAGAACTATGTCGATGCGATCCGCTACGGGCACGTGGAGCGCTACCTGTCCAACAGCGCCATCTACGCTGTGATCATCACCTGTGCGCAGCTGTTCTTCAACGTTCTGGCGGCGTACGCCTTTGCGCGCATGTACTTCCGTGGTCGCGAGGTCCTGTTCAATCTGCTGCTGGCGACCATGATGGTACCGCCCGCCGTACTGCTGATCCCCAACTTTCTGGTGATCCGGGAACTCGGCCTGGTGGACACGGTAGCCGGCGTCGTACTGCCAGCCTTCGCCGGAGCCTTCGGCATCTTCCTGCTGCGGCAGTTCTTCCTCAACATCCCCGTCGAACTGGAGCACGCTGCCCGCATCGATGGCTGCGGCGGGTGGCCCATTCTCTGGCACGTCATCCTGCCACTGTCAAAGCCCGCGCTTGTCACTCTCGGCCTGTTCACCTTCATGGTCGCGTGGAACATGTTTGAGTGGCCGCTGGTAGTCCTGAGCAACCAGGACTACTACCCGCTGACGGTGGGACTGAGCTTCTTCCGGGACGAAGGTGGTGCCGACTGGCCACGCATCTTCGCTGCCAGCTTCATGGGGGCGGCACCGTTGATCGTGTTGTTCGTGATTGCCCAGCGCTACCTGGTGGGTGGGATCAGCCTGAGCGGCATGAAAGCCTGAAGCTCGCGCCGGGCCGGCCTTCTCAGACCTGCGTGAGGAAGCTCCCAATGTGCCCGGTGATGTAGTCCAGGATCAGAAAGCCACCTGCCGAAATGATCTCGCCCAGAATCAAGCCCAGGAAGAAGGGCCGCATGCTGCGGTACAGCTGCGGGCCCCCGTAGCGCAGGATCACCAGCTTGAGGAACC
>JAQCJA010000435.1 GCA_027593305.1 bacterium | reverse complement strand
AAGTCAGGCGACTGGACTTCGAGCGCCTGACGGATGCTCGCTTCCAGGGCTTCGGCCAGGCAGAATACGGGCCATTCCACTTCCCGGGATGTGAGACTGCAATGCGCCTCACTGTTCCCAGGTCATCCCTTCGCCCCGCACCAGGCGGGCCCGGAGTTCGTACGCACCGGGCCACTCCACGGGCAGGTCACCGTCGTCCACCATCCGCGTCAGTGGATTGATCTTCGTCTTCAGCGGCAGATAGACGCGCTGCTTCTTCCGCGCGGACTCAAAGAGGGCCATCATGACTTCCTGCACGGCTCGACCGCGATCGGCGCCGCTGATCGGCTTGTCAATCTTGCCCTCGATCCAGTCGACTGCTTCCTGACACTGGTGGGCCCAGCTGTCGTGCCATACGGCCTCGACCTGCTGCCAGCCGCTGGTGCTGGAACTGATGTAGCGGGCCGTGCCCATCTCGCAATTGTAGTTGGCGGACTTGCCTTCGGGCATGTGCATCGGCGCGTCGGATGGCACCTCCCTGTCCGGGTCCCGTCCCGTGGTCAACTCCATGACACCTTCGGTGCCGATGACGCGACAGCCCTGTCCGAGGCCACCCACCAGGCTGCCGGCAATCAACAGGCTGGAGCCATTGTCACATCCCGCCATCCCAAGGCAGGCATCCTCTGCGGCCAGGCCACGTTCGCGCCGATCGGTGGTGCGCTCCACGGCACCCATGACCCACTCCACCTTCGGTTCGTCCATGAGAAACAGGGCCAGCCGAATGTTGTGGGAGTTGGTGTTGAGAATGTTGCCACCACACTCCAGTTGTATCTGCGTGATCGTCCCGATCACGCCCTGGCGGATCAGTTCGCGGGCCTGCAACCACACGGCGTGGTGCGGACGCTGGTAGGCGATAATCAGTTTGACGTTGTTGCGCTCGCAGGCGGTGAGCATGGCGTCCGCTTCGGCCAGATCGACGGCCATGGGCTTCTGGCAGAGAATCGCCTTCGGACCCCGGGCGGCGGCAGCGATGACCATTTCAGCATGTTGTTGATGCCAGGAGCAGACGTCGACGAAGTCGGGTTTCTCCTTGTCGAGCATCTCGCGGTAGTCGGCATAGCGGCTCTCCTGTGGTACTGCAAAGAAGTTGCCGAACTCACTGCGCGCGTCGGCGTTGGTGTCGGCCAGGGCGCTGATGCTGGTCGGTTGGCCGGGCACACCGAGCCAGCCGCGGGCGTGGACTCGGGCGATGATGCCACAGGCGATGACGGCGGTGCGATACTGGGCCATGTCAGGACTCGCAGGTTTGGGGAAAAGCTGACGCGCAGGAAAGTAGCTCATGCATGACGGCGACGGAAGCAGACTGTCGAAGTCTCAGAGGCAGACGGCAACGACAGATCGAGATGCTCCACAAGCATACCTCCAGGCCGCCAGCAACCCCATACCCACACGCCTGCGACGGCGGGCGGGAACCGCGGCGGGCTTCTCCCAATCGGCCCGGCGCAGATGGCAGTGAAGGGCAGGCAGGCCCACCCGGGAACCGGACGCTCAATCGACGCGCAACAGCAGCCCCTTCAGGTAGTGCCCCTCCGGGAAGCTGAGCGCCACCGGGTGATCGGCCGCCTGATGCAGCCACTCGATGATCTGGCCGCTGCGACCGGCATCGACGCTGGCGCCGAAAACCACCTTCTGCAGCAGGTCCGGTGTCACCAGTCCGCTGCAGCTGAACGTCGCCAGGTAGCCGCCGGGCCGGAGCAGCTGCAGGGCCAGCAGGTTGATGTCCTTGTACCCCCGCAACGCGCGTTCGAGATGCCCCTTGTGGCTGGCGAATTTCGGCGGATCGAGGATGATCATGTCGAAGCGTGGTCCGGCGGTATCGTCGCGCCACTGGCGCAGCAGCTTCGGCACGTCGGCCTGCAGGTTTTCCACCTGCTCCGGCATGGCGTGGCCGTTGAGCTCCATGTTGATCGCCGCCAGGGCCAGTGCTTCGGCGCTGCTGTCGACGTTGACGACATGCGTTGCGCCGGCGGCCAGCAGGTAGGTCGCGAATGAGCCGCTGTAGCTGTAGGCGTTGAGTACCGTGCGCCCGCCGGCGTAGGCGGTGAGGCGCTGGCGGTTGTCGCGTTGGTCGGTGTAGTAGCCGGTCTTCTGGCCCGTGGCCAGGTTCACCCGGAAGTCGTGCCCGTGCTCCCGGATGGTGATCGCCCCCCCCGGGCACCGTGCCGGCGAGCACGCCTTGCACCGGCTCGAGCCCTTCGAATCGACGCACCGGCAGGTCGCTGCGCTCCAGCACACCGTCGCAGCCGGTCAGCTCCAGCAGGTGCTGCGCCAGCCGCTGCTTGTGTCGTTCGATGCCGAGAGTGCTCACCTGCAGCACCAGCCAGCGGTCGAAACGATCGACCGTCAGGCCTGGCAGCCCGTCATTTTCGGCGTTCACCAGGCGCAGGGTGTTGGTCACGGCTGCCAGGTGGCTGCGTCGGGCCAGGGATCGCTGCAGCCGTTGGCGCCAGAACGCGTCGTCGATGACCTCGGCTTGCTCCCAGCTGAGCAGGCGCAACTGAATCTGGCTCTGGCGGTTCAGGTAGCCATGCGCCAGAAACGCCCCGTCGGTGCTGACCAGGGGGACGATGCTGCCATCGGCGACGTGGGCCTCCGGCAGCCGGGCGATCGCCCCGGAGAAGACCCAGGGGTGGCCCTGGCGCACCGGCTTGTCGCGTCCAGGCTTGAGCATGGCATTGTCCACAACGATCATTCCCGGACGAACCGTTCCGCCTCCATGGAGACGGCTGCCAGCGAGGCGGCGATCGCCGGCCGCCAGCTGAGCGACATCAACCCTTCGAGGCAGAGGCTGCGATTCATCAGTGATATCTTCCTGGTCCCGTGGGTTGCGTCATGGATGGCTCGGGCTGCGGGGTGCGACGGCAGGAAGATACGCCCCTGCGTCCTGCACGGACCAGTCCCTGTCGACCTCGAAAGGCAGGTGCCATTGTGTCAGGAGTACAGCTCGGACGCGGTTCTCCCCCACCGGCGCATCGTAGGTCACTGGCTCGCACCTTCGCCAATGGCTACGATCCCCGGGCTGCCGTTGGTCCCATCCTGTCGCAACCGAGGCTTCTCCAATGAGCACCGATTCTCTCCGATTGCTCGTCATCGGCGTACGTCGTCCTCGGCGTGATCCCCGTATTAGTGGCTGGGCACCTCGCGCAGCGAACCGTCCGGCTCGACGGCGGCGACACGGACCTCGTCAGCCAGATGGGTCACCTGGTCGGCACGGAAGTCGACGTCAACTTCAATGGGGGTGTATTTCCGAGCGACTGCAAGAGGATTGCTCAGATCGATCCCCTTGGTGAAACGCCAACCTTCCCATGCCGGTCCCGGGGATTGGAGAAAGTCCCACTCGTTGGCCGGAATGTAGTACTCGGCATCCTGCATGACGGATCCTCCCATGGAATACTCCTATGACTGAATGCAAACGAATTGCGGCAGTGGTCACCACTTTTTTTCCCAACAGCCACGCCGGTGTGCTCGTCAGCAAGTTTCTCACCGGTTTTGCCACGGATGAGGGTCTGCTGCCACCGCGCACGCGGATCGTGTCTTTGTATATGGATCAGGTACACGACCGCGATGTCGGCCTGCAGCTGGCACACGCCCATGATGTGCCCGTGTTCTCGAGCATTCGCGCCGCCATGACCCTTGGCGGCACGGAACTGGACGTCGACGCCGTGCTCATCATCGGCGAACACGGCGATTATCCGCTGACGCCGCTGGGTCAGGAAATGCTGCCCCGTCGCTGGTTCTTCGAGCAGGTCTGCGGTGTCATCGGCGAGTTCGGTCGCGCCATTCCCGTGTTCACCGACAAGCATCTGTCCTATCGGTGGTCCGACGCCCGCTGGATGTACGACACCGCCACCGAACTGGGAGTACCGCTGTTTGCCGGCTCCTCCCTGCCCGTCTGCTGGCGCCAGCCGAATCACGAACACCCCCTCAACGAACCCCTGGATGAAGGTCTCGCCATCGGCTTCCACATGCTGGAACGGTACGGCTTCCACGCCCTGGAGACCCTGCAGTGTCAGGCGGAGCGCCGTCGTGGCGGTGAGACCGGGGTGCGAGCCGTGACCTGCCTCTCCGGTGCCGACGTCTGGCGCGCCGCCGACGCGGGACGCTGGTCAGTCGACCTGGCCAATGCCGCACTCGCGGCGATCGAAGGGGGTCCCAGTCCACTCGACCGGGACCAGGTGGACGAGCCGCACGTGTTTCTGCTGGAGTACATCGATGGGACGCGTGGTACCGTGCTCATGCTCGGGGATACGGGGTACGTCAGCAAGTTCGCCTATGCCGGCAGACGTGGCGATACCATCGACGCCTGTGAGTTGCATACCGACACCGGTCCCAACCACGCGCACTTCAGTTACTTCGGACGCAACATCGAGGATTTCTTCCTCACCGGTACGGCGCCAAGCCCGGTGGAACGCACGCTCCTGACGACGGGTATGCTCGA
>JAQCJA010000434.1 GCA_027593305.1 bacterium | reverse complement strand
CCCCCTCGTCCTCCATCCCCGCCACTTCTGCTTCGATCTGGCAGGACACGGCTGCCGTGCCGTCACCGAAGTCACTGCCCAGCGCATCTTCCGAGACATTGTACACGGACAGGACGGGAAGGAAGGTGACCAGGTCGAGACTGCGCACCGTGGTGCGTTCGCTCTCTGTCAGCGTCAGTTCGCTCAGTCTGCGGTTGTCCTCCAGGCAGACCATGGCTCGGTCGAGCACACCCTTCTCACGTTCCTGCTCGGCGTTGAGGCCGGACTTCGACTCCTTCGCCAACCGTACCAGGCGCTTTTCAACAAGCTCCATGTCAGCCAGCAGCAACTCGGCCTCGATGTTCTCGCGGTCGCGATTGGCATTGATCGTGCCTGCAGGGTGATAGACGCCATCGTCCTCGAAAGCCCGCAGCACGAGGCAGACCAGATGGCAGCGGCGGGCGGCATTGAGTCATTCGTACGACTCGCCACCGGTTGTTGCATCCGGGCAAAGGACGAAGTTGTTCTCGGCGTAGGTTGTCTTCTTCGGCTTGAAGATGCCCTTGAGTGCGTCAATTCGCGGGTCGCGGACCCAGGCGACCCCCTCGACGGTTTCACCGGGTTTGCGGCTCTCGGGCACGTGGCGTCCCGTCAGCAGGGTAAACAGGGTACGCTTGCCGGCCTGTGGCAGGCCGATGAGGGCAATCTTCATGATCCGTGTGAGTTTCGTCTTCGTGTGGATGGAGACAGCGGGCCCAACGATATCGCTGTGCCGAACAGAGAATAACGGCTCCCGGTGGGGACTGTGCCACCGTATCTTCGCAGGGCCCCGTTCACCCGTCCGGTTCACGAAAGGTGCAGTGTTCCATGTCTGACAGGATCCGCGTCGGCATCCTCTTCGGGGGACGCTCGGCGGAACACGAAGTCTCCGTCACTTCCGCCCGTTCCGTGCTCGCCGCCATCGATCCCGGCAAGTACGACGTCATCCTGATCGGCATCGACCGGGCCGGACGCTGGCTGGAGGCTGCCGATGCCAAAAAGCTGCTGGCCAGCGGTCGCGTCGAACAGGGTGCAGATGTCCGAGCGGTGGCCCTGGACTATGTCGGTGGTCGCGGGTTGGTGAGTCTCGACGGCAGCGGTGCCGGCGCGGCGGGCTTGGATGTGATCTTTCCCATTCTGCACGGACCATTCGGCGAGGATGGCACGGTGCAGGGGCTGCTGGAACTGGCCGGTATCGCCTATGTCGGTGCCGGGGTCCTGGGCTCGGCGGTGGGCATGGACAAGGATATGACCAAACGGGTCCTGCGCGCCGAGGGTGTGCCGCAGGTGGACTATGCCGCCGTGCTGCGCAGTCGCTGGCGTGCCGACCCGGATCTGGTGCGCCACGAACTGGAACAGGATCTGGGGTATCCCGTTTTCATCAAACCGGCCAACCTCGGGTCCAGCGTGGGCATTTCCAAGGCGCACGATGCGGCCACCTTCGCCGCCGGTATGGATGAGGCGGCGCGGTATGATCGCAAGCTGATCATCGAGGCCAACGCCGAGAACTGCCGCGAAGTCGAGGTTGCCGTTCTCGGCAATGATGATCCGCAGACGTCGGTCGCCGGCGAGATCGTTCCGGCCAGCGATTTCTACGACTACCGGGCCAAGTACATGGACAACGCCTCGGAACTGCACATCCCGGCCCGCATTCGACCGGAGACGGCCGAGCAGGTGCGGCAGATGGCGCGGCGCGTGTTTCTTGCAGTGGAGGCGTCGGGCCTCTCGCGCGTGGATTTCTTTGTCAGTCGTGACGAGCAGGAGCGCATTTACGTGAACGAGATCAACACCATGCCCGGATTCACGCCGATCAGCATGTATCCCAAGTTGTGGGCCGCCAGCGGTGTGGACTACGGGCAGCTCATCGATCGTCTCATCAAGCTGGCTCTCGAGCGCCACCGGGACCGGCAGGACACAACCACCGACCGTGGAGAGCTGGACGCATGACGCAGTCCGCATTTGTTGAAGAGGATTCCGTACCGCGCGGCATGATCAGCAATCTCATGTCGTTGACGCTGATGGTGGCCGGCCTGCTGGCGACTCTGGCAGGCAACGATCCGGACTGGGCCCTGCCAGCCTCCGTGCTGAGCGCCGGACCCTGGGTGCTGGCGGCGGGGGTCTTCGGGTTCGCCGGGGGCATCACCAACTGGCTCGCGGTGAAGATGCTGTTTGATCGTGTGCCCCTGCTCTACGGTTCCGGAGTGATCCCCAATCGCTTCCGCGAAATCCGCGCGACCATCAAGGGTCTCATCATGACCCACTTCTTCGATGAAGAGTATCTGCAGCGCTTCTTTGCCGAACATGGTGCGCAGCTGACGGGGAGCGTCAATCTCGAGAAGGAACTGACGAATCTGCTCGCCTCGGATCAGGCGGACGCCGCGATCGATGCCGAACTGGAAAACCTCAAGCAGGGTCCGATGGGCATGATGGTGAAGATGGCGGGCAACGACATCCTCAAGGTCATCATCAAGCAGTTCATGGGCGGCCTGGTCACGCGAATCGCACCCGTCGCCGAGGCGCGGCTGCGCGCGCGCGCCATCGACGTGCCGGCCCTGAGGATCCAGGTGGACCGGCTCCTGTGAAGCTGGAGGAGCTTACGCCGGACATCGTCAAAGCCATGATGGAACGTGTCATGCGTGAGCATCTCGGCTGGCTCATCGTCTGGGGCAACGTCTTCGGCGCCGCCATTGGCCTGTTGTCGCGGGCGGTGGCCGTACACTGGAACATTGGCGGCGTCCCCTGATGAACCGCTTTTCGCTGCACGGACAGGTCGCCGTCGTCATCGGCGGCACGGGGGTCCTGGGCGGTGCCATGGCGCGGGGGCTGAGTGCCGCCGCGGCGGCGGTTGCCGTGGTGGGTCGGTCGGCGAAGCGCGGTCAGGCCGTTGTGGATGACATCGTCGCTACGGGGGGGCGGGCCATCTTCGTTGCCGCCGACGCCGGCGTCCGTCAACAGCTGGTCGCCGCCCGCAACACCATCGTCGACCGTCTCGGGGCGCCGCAGGTTCTGCTCAACGCTGCCGGGGGCAATGATCCCCACGTGACGGTGACGGCGGACCTGCTCTTCGAGGATATCGACCTGACCGCCTGGCAGCAGAGCCTCGATCTGAATCTGACAGCAGGCGTGTTGTTGCCCTGTCAGGTATTCGGGCCGCCTATGGTTGCTGCCGGCCGCGGCTCGATCATCAACATCGCCTCGATCACCGCCCATGTGCCGCTGTCCAGGGTTGTCGCCTACTCGGCGGCGAAGGCGGCCGTCGTCAGTCTGACGAAATTTCTGGCGCGGGAGTGGGCACCTGCTGTACGTGTAAACTCGATAACCCCCGGTTTCTTTCCCGGCGAACAGAACCGCCGGCTGCTGTTTGACGACAGCGGCCAACCGTCGGCTCGTGGGCAGCAGATCCTGCAGCACACGCCGATGGATCGGTTCGGTGACCCCGACGAGCTTGTTGGTGCGGCGGTGTTTCTGGCCTCGCATGCGGCCAGCTCCTTCGTCACCGGCACCGACCTGCGAGTCGACGGCGGCTTTCTGTCGACAACGATCTGAAACGCAACCCACACAGCACCTACAGAGAGGGTCCATCATGCCAGCACCGATCGCACTGCAGCTCTACACGCTTCGTGAGGCGGCCGCCGTTGATTTCGAGGCGACGGTGCGCAAGGTGGCCGACATCGGCTACGTCGGTGTCGAACCGGCCGGCTTTCCCGGGACGACGGTCGAGGCAGGCAAACGCCTGTTCGACGATCTGGGTCTGCAGGTCTGCAGCGCCCACCTGCCCCTGCCGGTGGGGGCGACAAAGCAGCAGTCCCTGGACACGGCGGCGGCCCTCGGTGTGAGCCGTGTTGTTGCCGGTCAGGGCCCCGACCAGTTCACCACGCGGGATCAGATCAAGGCGTCGTGTGACAAGTTCAACGAGGCCAGCGCCAATTGCGCGGAAAAGGGCCTGGCCTTCGCGATCCACAACCACTGGTGGGAGTTTCTTGAGGTTGATGGCGAACTCGTCTACCAGCAGATGCTCAAGCACCTGTCAGCCGCTGTGCTGTTCGAGGTCGACGCCTACTGGGTGCAGACGGCCGGCCCCAATCCCGCCAAAGTCATCGCCCAACTCGGTCCCCGGGCGCCGCTGATTCATCTCAAGGACGGCCCCTGCACACGCAAGGATGACATGCAGGCTCTCGGCGAAGGCATCACCGATTTTCCGGGCATCATCGCCGCTGGTGGCAGCAACGTCGACTGGTGGATCGTTGAGCTGGATCGCTGTGCCACCGACATGGTCGAGGCCGTCGAGAAGAGCTACACCTTCCTGACACAGAAAGGCTTCGCCCGTGGCCGCTAGGACCCGGATCGGGCTGATCGGTTGTGGCAATATCAGCCCGGCGTACTTCAAATGGTGCCGGAGATTCGAGATTCTCGATCTCGTTGCCTGCGCAGATCTCGATGTCGCGCGGGCGCAGGCGCGGGCGCAGGA
>JAQCJA010000433.1 GCA_027593305.1 bacterium | reverse complement strand
CGGCTGCTGATGTAACTCCCCGGCTCGACGCCCAATGGGTGCAGGCCGAACAGCATGCCTGCCGCCAGTGCCGCCAGGGGCCAGCAACCCAGGCCTCGTCCCAGAAGCACGACGAACACACTCACACAGGCATGCAGGGCAATATTGATAACGTGCCAGCTCCAGCCTTGCAGACCGCTCCACGCGTAATTGACAACAAACGTTGACAACAACAGCGGCCGGAACATGCCCGCCCCTGGCGTGCGGGAGAAGGCCTCGGGGTCACTCCACACCGCGTGCCACTGTACCGGCGGACGGATGGCGGCGTTGTGCACGATGGTGTTGTCGTCGTCGAAGTGGAATCCATAGCCGACGCCTGGTGCGTGGGCGATGGCAATCAGTACAAACAGGATGGCTGCCCACTGCCACCGGCAGACTGCCAGCTGACGCAGAGAAACAGGCAGCGGACTCACAGCGCCAGGATCCTGGCGGCCAGCGACAGAAAGTGAGGCGCCGCTGCGTGCCGGGGCGCAGCGGCCACCACTTGCTCATGCAGACGCTGACACAACGATACGTCCGCCAACGTGGCGAGGTGACCTGCCAGCGTCGCCACATCGCCGCACGGGGCTACCAGACCCAGGCCGTCACGTTCGATCACGCCGCTGGCAGCGCCCGCTGGCAGACTGGCCAGCACCGGCCGTCCATGGGCGATGTAGTCATACAGCTTGCCGGGCACAGCGTAGGCGTACTGCGCCGACGCCAGTGACAGAAAGCCCACGCGGGCGCCACCGAGCACTTCGGTGACCCGACTGGCAGGCAGGTATCCCCCATAGCTGATTCCAGGTCCCATGCGAGGCTGCAGAACTCGCCGACGGAAGGGATTGTCGGGCCCGAAGATTTCGATCTCGATTCGCGCCGCTTGTTCGGGCGCATCCCGTCGCAGCAGCGCCAGGGCATCGCAGAGGATTTCGGGACTCTGCGCCGCCGACAGGGCGCCGATGTAGACGATGCGCACCGGTTCCTGCGTGGGATAGGGCGGCAGTCCGGCCGGTGTTTCCCAGTAGCCGTTCTCCGTGAGATGGATCCGCCCGGCGGGCAGCCCCTGGCCGATGAAATTGTCTGCCACCGTCGACGTCGCCACCGATACGAGATCCGCCCGCTGCAGCAACCGGCCCTGCCAGCGCCCGGCCAGTCGGCGGCGCACACCGCGGGACAGACCCAGATACTCGTCGCGGAAGTCGAGCACCAGGCGCGCGCCCGTGCGCTGCGCCGTGTGGTAGGCGGCGATGTGATTCGTCAGCGGCGGATAGACCGAACAGACAACGTCGTCCGGCCCGACAATCCTGCTGGCGGCCCGCGTCGCGGCAGCGACCCAGTTCACGTACGGACAGGCGACCAGTCCAGCCCGGAACAGCACTTCTCCCGTCAGATACCACGGCATCGCCGTAGGTCGATGCACCGGCCACGCAGACTCAGCCACCATGTCGGGATCATCGACGAAAGTTCCCAGGGCCTTGGAGATGTTGCCGTGGGTGACCACCTCCAGATCACAGCCCCCCTCCGCCAGCAGGCGGGCAAACTGATACCGTCGGTACGTTCGTGACAGCGGCGGGTACTGGGCGGATATGAAACAGACCTTCATCGTTGTTTCAGCCTCTCCCACTGCTCCTGCGCCCACTGAGCCCTGTCCAGATGGCGCCGGTCCTTTGCCAGGCTTTTCTGCGCCTCGAACCAGGCCTCCATCGCCTCTTCTTCCAAGCCAAGATGTTCTGCCGCGCGGGCCCGGTTGTACCAGGCGCCCCCAACGGGATCATCCGTGTTGGTCCAGAACAACGAGTCCCTCACTGCATGGCGATAGGAGTCGAGCGCCTCCGACCAGTTGCCCTGCGCCTCGAGAGCCATCCCCAAGTTGTTGCGCGCCTCAGCGAAACGTGGCGCCAACTGCAACACATGTTGGTAATGCACGACCGCCGAGTCGATTCGGCCCAGATGCATGGCAATATTACCAAGGTCGTGATACACGCCGGCCATGGTCGGGTCGAGGGCGGCCCCTCGCCGATACGCGTCCAGGGCACCTGCAGAATCACCATCGTGCTGCCGCAGTTGTCCCATCACGACCCACCCTTCGGCGTAGTCAGGATTGAGACGCAACCCTTCGCGCAGCTCCTCTCCAGCCTCAAACAGGTCGCCATGTCGCTTGAGTGCCAGCGCCAGATTCAGCCGCGGTCTGGCCCCCGCCGGGTTCTTCTGCACCGCATCGCGCCATAGACCAACATCGGTGGCCCAGACTTCGTTGCGCTCCAACGTGAGCAGCACAAGCACGGCACACAGACCCAGGCCAACGGGACGCAGGATCGTGCCCCACCGTTGGCGCGCAGCGCGCCACGCCCAGATGCCGATGAGAAACAAGCCACAACTGGCCAGATAGGTGCGCCGTTCAGAGACCACGATATTGAGGGGCACAAGCATGTAGGGCAGCATGGCAACAGCGAAGAAGAACACACCCTTCGCCGGCAGGTGCTGATGGTATCGGATACTGAGCAGAAACACGGACAGCACCAGTGCCAGCGCCAGCGCCACAGTCGCCGATGTCGGTGACGATGCCACCGAAAACGCGTGATCGACGTTGAGATGCACCGGGCTGCTACTCAGCCAGCCGTAGTAGACCAGAGCCTTCACCTGTGTCCAGAACTCCGTGAGCGGGCTGCGCGGCAGCTTTTCGAAGGAGGACGTCAGAAAGCGTGTACTCCACAGGATCATCAGATAGCCGATGGACAACACTGCCAGTCCCGCATAGCGCCATCGATCCCGCAGCAGCCCCCGCCACCCTTGCTCGGCGATCGTCAGAATCGCAGCGATTGCCGGCATGGTGACAGCCACCGATTTCGACAGCGCCGCACCGACGTAGAGCAGCAGTACCGGCCACGGCCGTGTTGCCCTGATTGTGACAAGCGCCGCCAGGCTGAAGACAGCCACCAGCAGATCCGAGCGACTGCTGATGTAGTCCACGGCCTCGCTGTGCAGCGGATGGACGAGGAACAGAACGGCAGCACCCACACCGACCCCACGACCCACCCAGCGCGCCGCGAGCCGACCGAAGAGCGCCGATGCGATCACGTGCAACAGCAGGTTGACGACACGGAATCCAGTGGCGTTGGCTCCCCACAGCGCGTAATCGAGGCTGTACGATGTCATCAGCAGCGGTCGGTACATGTACCCGCGAACACGGCTGGAGAAGGTCGCCGGGTCGACGAAATGCCGGGGAATCTCTGCCAGAGTGCGGATGTGCGGATTGTATTGGATCGAGTGCAGATCATCGTAGTGGAACGGCCCCGACAATGCGTTGCTGAACACAAGCAGTCCGAGCAGGGCCAGCAACAGCAGCCCGCGCCAGCGTGAGAGTTGCGGGATCATGGAGCCAACTCACCTTCCCCCAGACCCGCCAGCCGCCGGTGGGCGCTGACCAGGACGGCAGAACTGTTTGCTGACTCGAGCAGTTCCCGGTACAGCTGCGCTGCCTCCGGTAACTTTCCCCGTCGCTCCAGGACCAGACCGAGGGCCAGGTGGATGCGGTCATCCTGCTGCACCTGCAGCGACGCACTCAGGGTTTCTTCCGCGACAGCCAGATCGCCGGACACCATCGCCGCCAGGCCCCTGCGCCCCAGGTCGTGAGCCGTAGAGTTGCGCGTCGCCGTCCTGGCCAGCGCCTGCAACGCCGCCAGCGCCTGCACCGTTGGCGCATAGTCCGGCATGATGCGCAGCGCCTCCGCATAGCTGCGTCCCGCCTCCGCCGTGCGGCCCAGAGCAAGCAACGTCGCGCCGCGGTTGTTGTGCAGCGCCAGACGATCGCCGGGGGTCAGGTGATCGGGCTGTACATGCTCCGCCAGCGCGTAGGCCAGCAGCGCCTCGTCGTAGCGTCCCGCCTGAAAATGACTGTCACCAACAAACAGATAGGGCCGCGGCATGGTCGGCCCTTTGTCTCGCGCATCAGACCACAGCGTCAGTGCGTCTCCCCAGACCTGGGCCCGCTGAAAGGACATCACAGCGAAGCAGATCGTGATACCTGCCAGTGCAGACAGGCCCCAGGAAGGTTGCACCCGACCCATGACACGCAGCAGGAGCACGGCGGCGGCAATGGTCACGGGATAGAGGCGATGCTCATTGACAAGCACGTTGAGCGGCACAATGAGTGTCGGCAGCAGGACAAGGGGCATCCAGGCGAGCCAGAAGATATCGGGCAGGGATACGACAGATGGTCGGCCAAGAGACCTGGCCGATGATCGGCTCGAAGATCTGCCCCGCGCCCTCGACCGGACAGACCACGCGATCACCAGACCGGCACTCAGAAGAGCACCGGCCGCAGCCAGAACGGCACCATCCCCCAGCGAGTCTGACACGCGAAAGGCATGCTCGACACTCAGACCGCGGGGTATGATGAGCAGGCGCAGGTAGTAGACGAGGGACTTGGTCTGGGTATAGATCTGCGCCGCCATGCCACGCACCGGATCTGCCA
>JAQCJA010000432.1 GCA_027593305.1 bacterium | reverse complement strand
TCACGGCGCCGACGGTGTCGATCACCTGGCGAACGCTCTGCCCCTGACCGGTCCCCAGATTGGCGCGCAGGGGCTGGCCGCCATCCCGCAGATACTGCAGGGCCAGCAGATGGGCCCCCACCAGATCCCACACGTGGATGTAGTCGCGGATGGCGGTGCCATCCGCTGTGGGGTAGTCGGTGCCAAAGACCGATAGTTCGGCCCGGCGTTTCTGCGCCGCCCAGATTGCCAGCGGGATCAGGTGCGTCTCCGGATCGTGTTGCTCACCGATTTCGGCATCGGGATCGGAGCCGGCGACGTTGAAGTAACGCAGCGCCGCCCAGCGCAAGCCGTGAATCTCTCCGTACCAGCGCAGCATCTGTTCCACCATCAACTTCGACTGTCCGTAGGGGTTCACCGGTTGTTGCGGCGTATCCTCGGTGATGGGCATGTGCGACGGTTCGCCGTAGGTGGCACAGGTCGATGAGAAGACGATGTCGCGAACATCGTGGGCACCCATGGCGTCGAGCAGATTCTGACTGCCTGTCGCGTTGTTGGCGAAATACTTGCCGGGGTCCTGCATGGACTCGCCGACAAAGGAACAGGCGGCGAAGTGCACGACGGCTTCCGGGCGATGTTCGGTAAAGGTGGCAAAGACGGCGTCGCGATCGCGCAGATCAACATGTGCCAAGGGCCCCCAGCGCACAGCCTCTTTGTGACCCATGGACAGGTTGTCGAGGACGACCGGGTCGTGGCCCTGACGCCGCAGGTATTTGCAGCAGTGCGAGCCGATGTAGCCGGCACCACCAGTGACGAGAATGCGGATGGCTGTTACCTCTCCGTTTGGGGTGCAGCGGGTGGTTCCAGGCGAACCACGCCGAAGCGCGCCGCGCCCGGGCTGGAGCCACGGAAGATGTGGGGTTCGTGACCGTGCCGGCCGGCGTAGTCCCTGGCGATCTGCTCAACGTGTGCTTCACCATGCGGCGCACCAAGGATGGCGACGGTGCCGCCCGAGCCCCCACCGGTGATTTTGGCGCCAAAGAGCCCCGCCTGACGACTCAGGGGACTGTCGACGGCGGCAACCAGTTCGTCGGTGCCGTCAGCGCCGAGGCCACACAAGGAATAACTCACATGGCTTTGCAGCATCAGCTCGCCGAGCAGTTCGTTGCGCCGCATCGATGGATCTGTGACGAGCAACTCGGCAAAGATCCGGTGACGCTGGTGTTCGAGGATGGGATGCGCTGTGCAGGGGCGGACGCCGTAGTCTCCGTCGGGGTCGACGTGGGTTACCGTATCGGCGATCCCCGCATACGTCTCGAGAAAGGCAGCCCCCGTCAGACGCTTGGGCACGTGGGTTTCAAGTTGTTGCCATTCGTGGGGGGTGACGTTGGCCAGATACCCACCCCAGCGATCGTCAGCATCGGCGCTGACACCCGTGACGCGGCGCAGAATTTCCAGACCCATGAAGGCTCCGGTGCGCACGCTGCCGTAGTCGGCGCCCGACACTGCATGGCGAATCCCGGAGTCGATGCCCCACACGGTCAGATCATCGGGGAGGGCGACACTGTCGAGCAGTTCCGCCGGCTGACACAGAATGGCGAGCAACTGGCCCTCTTCGCCGCAGGCGGACGCCATCTGATCCATCACGCCACAGGGCGCGCCGACGACGAGATTTTCCACCTTCTGGCATAACAGGGCCAGCGTTCGTGGCGCCAGTTCGATGTCGTAGGCGCCACAAACGGCGCGCATCGTGGCGACCTCAATCGCTGCCGACGAACTCACGCCTTTGCCGTCCGGCACCAGTGAATCCAGCAGGATGCGGCAGCCGCTGGCAAAGTGGGCGCCGACTTCGCGCATGAGTACGAGGAAGGCGCCACCCAGGTACGCCGCCCATCGGTGTGGACCCGTGGCCGCGAAGAAGGCCCGCGCCGTCTCGTAGTCGACGGGACTGCCTTTGTGCAGCAGATCATCCAACGGGAAGGCGAAGGACTCGCTGCGTTCGACGCCAGCGAGGCTGACGAGTCGGATCTGTCGAGAGGTCGCATCCCGTTGCACGCCGGCGACAGCAGCCTCACGAATCGGCATCTGCAGCACGAGCGATCCGGAGTAGTCGGCGATGCCCCCCATCACATCCATGCGGCCCGGGGCGCGACTGACAAAGATCGTGGCGTTATCGGCAAACAGACCACGCATCACAGCCGGCTGCGTGCCGGCATCGTTGATGCGATCGACAAACGCGCGCACATCAGCCGGCATCTGTGCGGATGTCATCAGGCGGAACAAGACACAGCTCCAAGGGCCAGGTGTAATGCGGGTTCGATCTCGGCGCGGATGGCCTCGTTGGCATAGGCGACCCAACTCACATCCGGTTCGACAGCGAGCGCCGCCGTCAGCGGCTGGCCGTCGGGCGTACAGACGATGACACCTGCTTCGCGGGCGATGAGCTCGGTGCACAGATCATATGGATGGCAGCAGATCCCCAGATGCACGCCGCGCGCCGCGAGTACGGGCTCCATGAGCGGTCGCAGGTCGGCGACAAAACGATCGTGACCGATGATGACCTCGTACAGCTGGCCGCCGGTGCAGATGTACTGATCCTCGAAGCACTGTGCCTTGCCCGGCTGGATCGGTCCCAGGGCCTGACGGCAGATGGCATCGTCGATCGCTGCCAGTTCGGCACGGGCACCGGGAAAAAAGCGGGACACCTGAGCGAAGCCGTGGGCGATCGTTGTCGCTGTCGATGGCCGCAGGGGCAGGGGCTGTCGCGTGCCACGGATGCGGTCGAAGCGTTCCCCCCGGGCCCCCTGACCGCGAACCGCCCAGAGCATGTCGCTCTGGTGCTGTTTCACCAGGGGGATCTCCGTCATCAGGGCTGCTTCGATGTCGGCCAGACTTGTGGAAGGGCCACGATTGGGCGCCACCCCGGTCAGGATCCAGGCGGGGCGCTTCTGATACATCACGCCGCGGGTGCCATCGATGGGATCCACGATGATGCGCAGGGTTGCAGAGGCCATGTCGGCGCCGCGCGGCAGCACGATCTGCCCGCCGTCGATGCCTTCGGCAACCAGCACCACCGGCGTCTCGGTTGCCAGTTCCTGTTCCACCACCTCGATGAGCAGTTCTTCGCTGACCCGATCCACGGCGTAGATCGTGTCGCCCTCGGCATCGCGGGCGATCGTCGCCATGGCCTCGACCGTCTGTGCCTCACAGGTGGCAACAACGGCATCACGGATGCGCTCGTGCAGCCGCTTCAGTACCGGCAGGGTATCGACAGGATTCATGCCACGGTCCCGTCGGCGTAGTGGGCGGTGGCGCAGGCGCGCAGTTCGGCGGCCTTGTCCTCGGGCCAGGAGGCGGCGATGAAGTTGCCGCCACCCAGTTCGGGTCCCGCCAGATACTTGAGAAGATTCGGTTTGCGCAGCGGCGGGTGCAGACTGATGTAACTGTGAAACGAACTGTGGTCGGCGCCATCCGTGGGTGCATTGTGCAGCACCATCACGTAGGGGAAACTCATCTGCCAGAGATTGTCGAAGCGGATCAGCAAGGCGCGCAGTACATCGGCGAGGTCGTCGATCTCCGTAGGGCTCAAATCGGCGATCGAGGCGTGGCGACCTTTTGGGGCTACAAAGACCTCGTAGGCATAACGGGCACAGTAGGGGACAAAGCTCAGGGCGCTGTCGTTCTCGTCCAGCACGCGGCGACCGTCCGCGCGTTCACTGTCGATCATATCCTCCAGCAAGCCATGCCCCGTTGCGGCCGTGTGCGTCCGGCTCGCCGCAACTTCGATCTCTGTCGTTTTGAAGACGAAGTTGGTGGCGTAGACCTGGCAATGTGGATGGGGATTGGAGACTCCCACCGCCTCGCCATTGTTCTCGAAGATGAGCACATGCTGCACCTCCGGGCGCTGACCAAGATCACGGTACTGATCCTGCCAGGCGCGCAGCAGATCGGCGACGCGCGGCACCGACAGGCGACTGAGGCGCAGATGGTGCTCGGGGCCGTAACAGAGGACCCGCGCCAGACCATTGGCCGGGGCCTTGCGATAGATCCCGGGGGCAGTGCCCACGTCGAGGGGGGCCGATGGTCCGACACACGGATGGTCATTGTCGAATACGTAGATCCCGGTATAGCAGGGATTGATGGCGCCACTGACCCTGGCATTGCCCGCACACAGGTAACAGTCAGCCACATGCGCCGGCAAATCATCGGCGCTCGAGCCCAGCATTTCGCCACTCCAGGGTCGGTCCTGGCGATGGCCGGCGATGACGACCCACTCCTGCCGCAACGGATGCCAGCGTTGCTCCCACTTTGCCTTGGTCATGGCGGCTAAGATAACCAGCCGCGCAGGTGCCGGTCAGTCCCAGTCGACGGGTGCGGCATCGAACCAGGCAGCGTCGGCGAAGGCAGGGAACATGCCGAAGCCGCGCGCCAGATCCCGCTGCTCCCACACCAGTCCCGTTTCACAGTAGCTCAACGAACCGTGTCCCGGCGGCGACATCCACGGCGAAGTCAGC
>JAQCJA010000431.1 GCA_027593305.1 bacterium | reverse complement strand
GAGAACAGCCGGGGCACCTGCGGCGTGTAGGCGCTGCGGGGCGGTACGAAGAACGACTTCGGATCCGCAACCGGCTCGCCATTCCACAGGATCTGTCCACTGTCCAGGGGCAGGGCGCCGAGCAGGGCGCGAACCAGGGTTGTCTTGCCGGAGCCGATGCGGCCGGTGACAACGGTGAAACTGCCACTGTCGAGGCGCAGATCGATGTCATACACGCCATTCGTTGAGTCCGGAAAAATGCAGCTCAGGCCCCGCGTCTCGACAGACTGCAGACGGTGTTCGGCCGCGGGGGGCGGAGGCTGGATCACCGGCGGTTCCTGGCGCAGATAGACGGGCCCGTGTTCGACGAGTGGTGCCGGCGTATCTGACTCGATCATCTTCGACATTCGACCCAGGGACACCTCCGCACGTCGGTGCTGGGCCATGACCCGTCCGATGAGCGACCCGGAGCGAGCCACCTCAGGGACATAGGTCGTGAACAGGACGAAATCACCCACGGTGAATTCGCCGCGGTGCATACGCTCGGCAACGAGGACCAGAATGGCGCCCGTTGCCAGTTGACCGATGTTGACGTTCACCGAACCCAGCACCTGATTGAACAGGTTGTCGACCAGTGTCGACTTGCGGCGGGCATCGTTCAGCCGTTCGTAGCGCCCGACGGCGGTGTCCTCTGCCGTTGCCACCTGCAGGGCCAGGACGGACTGGAACATCTCGTTGGCGAAGTTCGTCGATTGTTCGGTGGCGATGCGCTGCGCCACGCGGAAGCGGACGATGTGCTTCCTGGCGATGTCGACGATGGTGATGATGAGAATCGCCGGCACGACGGTAATGGCAGTGATGGTG
The DNA here is from genome assembly GCA_027593305.1 of bacterium. Taxonomy (GTDB): domain Bacteria; phylum Latescibacterota; class UBA2968; order UBA8231; family UBA8231; genus UBA8231. The sequence goes on along the minus strand of JAQCJA010000431.1, from coordinate 3,663 downwards.
CCATCTATGCCGGCCATCCAGTAGATGGCCAGTCCGGCAAAGATCAGGTTGCCCCAGAGATGGATGTACTGCTCCAGGTAGCTGACGACCCCTTCGGCATCATCGCGGAAGCGGTTGGTTGTTTCGCCGGAGGAAGAGGAGACGCGGCTCGGATTGCGCAGGGCCAGCACTGACTTCAGCAGATTCGTACGCAGCAGGGAATAGACGTTGAAGCGCCAGCGCACGCTGATGATGGAGGCAAAGAACAGCACGCCGCGATCGCCGACTTCAAGTACAATGAACAGGGCGATCAGGGTCCACGCTGTCAGACCCGCCTCGGCGTCTCCTGTGAGCACGTCGAAGAAGGCCTTCATCAGCAGCCCTGTGGCAAAGGGCACGATGTCATCGGTGCCACGAAAGAGGATTGTGCCGAGAAACAGGCCCGTGCGGTAGCGCACCAGACGCCACGCGGTACGTCCCGTGGACATGATCGGCTGTGGGGCGGTGTCGTTCACGTCGTGTGGTCCTCGAGGCCGACGGCAAGCAGTTTCGCGAAGCTCGACCCGGCGTCGGCTGCCAGGCGGGTGCGTTCACCGTATTCCTGCACGCCGCCCCCGTCGAGGATCATGATGTCGTCCACTCGGTGCACCGTGGCCAGGTGGTGGGCGATGATGACAGCCGTCCGACCACGCAGCAGTTCGTGTACAGCCCGATCGATGCGGTGTTCCGTCGCCGGATCGAGGCGCGAGGACGGCTCATCGAGGATGACCAGTCCCGGGTCCTTGAGAAAGACGCGGGCAAAGGCGAGCAACTGCGACTCGCCCGCCGACAGGCCACTGGCGGTGATCGGCGTGTCCAGGCCCTGGCTCAGGTCACCGAACCAGTCCATCAGCCCGAGGGCCCCGATGGCATGCATGATCGTCGAATCGTCGACGCCTTCGTCAAAGAGCGCCAGGTTTTCGCGCACCGTGGCGCGGAAGATCTGCACATCCTGCGTCACCATGCCGACTCGCTGGCGCACGCCCTGCAGCCGCAGGTCCCGGATCGGTGTACCGCCGAGGCGGATGGTGCCCTGCTGCACGTCGTAGAAGCGAAACAACAGACGCGTCAGGGTGCTCTTGCCGCTGCCGGTACGGCCCAGCAGACCCAGCGTACGTCCCGCCTCCAGATGGAAACTGACGTCGCGCAGTACGGGGCTGTCCGCCGAGTACTCGAAGGTGACGCTGTCGAAGTCGACACGCAGGGCCCCGGCCGCCGGTTCCGTATCACCATCCACGATGCGCGAGCGTATGCGGTTCAGTTCCTCAATACGCTTGAGTCCGGCCGTTGCCTTCTGCAGATCATTGATCTCTTCCGTGATCATGAACAGAGGGAAGCGCAACAGCGTCATGTACTCGAAGACGAGATAGACCGTGCCGATGGTGAACAGACCATCGCGGAACAACCACAGACTCATGCCCATGGTCATGGCATGACCGAAGGCGAACAGCACCATCGTGATGGAGCGCAGGACGGCGCCCATTACCTCCGAGCGCACGACTCTGCCATAGGCGTCACGATTGACCTTGTAGAAGCGCTCGAGGATGAAAGTGACGGCACCATTGGTGCGTACGTCCTCGATGCCGCCAAGGCGTTCTTCGATGAATCCGTAGAGGCGTGAGAAACCTTCGCGCTCGGCGGCGTAGATCGGTACGGCGATGCTGCGGGTCAGATTGATGATGAAGAAGGCGATGCAGGAGAATACCGTCATCGCCAGACCGAGGCGCCAGTCCTCGTGCCAGACCAGTACGAGCACACCAAGCAACAACAACAGACCACTGGTGACGCGAGCGGCGAAACCGGAGAGAAAATTGGCCAGTGTCGACGTGTCACCATCGACGCGCTCGACGAGTTCGCCGGGCGTGTGTTCGCCATGGAAACTCATGTCCAGGCGCAGGCAATGCGCGGCCAGTTCACTGCGCATGCGATTCGTTGCCCGCCAGCCCACGTCCTGACTGAAGTAGCTGCTGCCGAGGAAGCAGAGCTGCCGGCCGAGAGCGACACAGACGTAGAGTGCTGCCGCCCACATCAGATCACTGACCTGGCCGCCTTCGCGGGCGGTGTCGATGAAGAAGCGGACGATCTGCGGCGCCGCCAGGCGTACGCCTGTGTAGCCGAAGACAAAGAGCGTCAGCCACGCGACGCGTCTCTTGTGTGGCTGCAGATAGTGTACGAGAAGCGACAGGTAGACCCGGACGCTGACACGGTGATAGACGTTCTCCGTGTCCTGCGTCGTTGTCGGTGGCGGCAGGGCAACACTCATGGGACCGGCCACCGTCGAAGATCGGCGGCCACTCCCGGGTCGATGTTTTTCTGCACGCCTGACAGGGCCGTCCGACGCGTCTGGACCGAGGCGGGCAGGTCCTGCAGCAGTTCAGCAGCCGGATCGTTGTTGATGGGCAACGCGCTCCAGGGCGGATCTAGTAGTGAATATCCATCATACGATGGTGTCGCTCACCCACTCCAGTTGTCCGGCGTGGACGAAGACTTTCTCCCCCCTTATGAGCTTGCTCCACACGGTATTCTGCACCTCGGCATCCGGAAAGTCCGTGCGGATGACGCGGCGCGCGTCGTTCTCGGTCAGCTTCGAAGGCTCGGTGATGCCGGGGCGATGCAGGAGAAAGGGCATAGGGTTCTCGATTCTTGATCAATTCTTGATCGATTCTGCATTCCGGTTCAGGGAAGGAATGTAAGACCTTGCCGCCGGCTGTGCTGCCTTGCCGGTTGTGAAGGTCCCCCCTGGAGGCCCATACTACTCGAATCGACCCTGGATCTTACCCGGAGGAGTGTTGTATGCCGGTTCGCCTCGCCCTGATCATGGGCTGCATCATACTCGGCGCTGCCCACGCAACGGCCCGGGGTATCAGCCTGCAAGGGCGTGTCGTCAGCGCCAGCACCGGTGCGCCGCTGTCCCTGGCGTCGGTGCAGGTCGTCGACGTGTTCACCGGGACCATTGCCAATGACGACGGCTACTTCGCGCTTCGATTTCGACTAGAGCCCCTGGTCTTCGTAGCCTTGGGTGCCAACCCGCAATCCCCACATACCCACCATGAGCAGGTTCACATGAGCAACGCTGATTTCGCCCTCGATGCAGCAGCGCGGGCCCAGTTCGTCCGTGATGGACACATCGTGGTCCGTACCGGACTGCCCCGCGAGTTCCACGAGGCGACCTGCAACCGCATCGAGACGGTCTTTGAGCGGGACGGCAACGAGGGCAACAACATCCTGCCTCGCGTACCCGAACTGCAGCAGGTCTACAACGACCCAGCCGTTGCCGGCGCACTGCAGAGCCTGCTCGGCCCCGGCTACATCATGAATCCTCATCGGCACTGCCACCTGAATCCACCGGGCAGCAAAGGGCAGACGTGGCACAAGGACTGTTACGTCTATGACCACAACCTGCGTCATCCGCGCTTCCACTGGGTGCTGGCTTTCTATTATCCACAGGACACCACGGCGGCCATGGGCCCCACGGGTGTCATGCCCGGCCAGCACTGGTACCGGACGATCTCTGACGCAGATCCGGCGCAGGCGACGGAGCGGGAACAGGCCCTCGTCGGGGCGGCGGGCACCGTGTCGATTGTGCATTTCGACGCCTGGCACCGGGCGACGCCGAACAGCAGTGAGCGCAAGCGTTACATGCTC
>JAQCJA010000430.1 GCA_027593305.1 bacterium | reverse complement strand
CAAATCTCCAGTGAAACAACCACTTACACCAAAACCTCTGCTGGAACTTCGGTCTAGGGAAACCGTGGCAGCAGCCTTCGGCGCATCTGATCTCTGACGATCACATGTAAAAGGGAATTCTGCGGCAGCGACTGAGCCGGAAAATAAAGGGCCTCGAGAAACTCCTCCCCGAGGCCAACTCGTCTCTCCTCGTATCAGGCGTAGGCCAGAGTGCGTCATCCTCGACCTCGGCGAGGAACCGAAGTCGGTAACTCACTGTCGCATCTGAACCCGTTGTTGGAGCTCCTCCAGACTCAGAAGCCTCCCAGGACTGGAACGGTGACGATTCAGCCTTCGCTCCAGTTCATCGATGTGGCTCTGCGGCACTGGAACCGACTGTGGATGCGTGGAGATGTCGTCCCAAATCTCCTCGACCAAAAGGAGTTTCGCTGTCTGGGTAAGGTCCCAAAATCCAAGAATTTCAGTTGTCGACGGGCGTAGCATGAAGCACCGGGAGACGAGGAAGATCTCAAGGTCCGACATTGGACACAACAGCACCAGGACTTGCGATTGTTGCCGTGCCCGGTACAGCTTTGTTCCTATGGAAATCATCGAATACGACCACAGCGACACGTTCCTGCAAAGCGCCACTCCCGTGCTGAGCCGCAACGAGGCCTTCACCGGTTTGCTCTACGGAGTCGCCGATCGTGTCGGTCGGGTCGCCGACGCCGATCCCGCCAACGATCCCCCCTTCCTGGCAACAGTGGAGGACGGCAACGGGGTCCGACTGATTGCCATTATGACCCCTCCCCATCGCCTGCTGCTGCACGCGGCCGACGATGGGGCCGATCCTGCTGTGCTGCAGGCGCTGGCCGACCATCTGCGTGGCACGGGCCGACGGCCGCCGGGTGTCCTGGGACCGCGGCCCTTGCCCGAGACCTTTGCCGGGATCTGGTGTGGGGACCCCGCCCAGGGTGGCGGCCAGACTGTGATCCAGGGTCTGGCCATGACGGTCTATGAATTGCGCCAACTCAGCTACTGCGGCAGTGCCTCCGGCAGCTACCGTCACGCGACACTGGCCGATCGCGAGCTTCTGGAGGGCTGGACGGAGACCTTCTTACACCAGGTGCATGGCCGTCCGCTCGTCGGGCAGGAGATCGGCGCCGTCGCGCGCCGACTGCCCAGGGGTGAGTACCGCATCTGGGAAGATGGCGGCGAGCCCGTGAGTTTTGTGGCGCAGGCCCGACCGACGCCGACGGGCATGGCGATCAATGCCGTGTTCACGCCGCAGGCGTGGCGCGGCCGAGGTTATGCCACCTCCTGCGTGGCAGCCCTGTGCGCCGAAGTCCTGGCTGGTGGCAAGAGCTTCTGCACACTCTTTGCCGATGTCGACAACCCCACGGCCAACGGCATCTATCAGCGTATCGGTTTCAAGCCCCTGGGCCAGTTCGTCGAGCTCGACTTCACGTGAAGGCTGCCGATGTCGAGGCGCGCGGCGTCTATCTCGACATCAAAGGCCTGCGCGACAGGCCGCCCGTGCTGCTCGGTATTGCCGTGGATGACACCTTCGAGCAGGTCGTCACCGATGCCGTCTTCGGCGACGCCGCCCTGGCCAAGGATCTGCGGGTCAACGCCTTCGATTATGAGATCCGCACCCTGATGGCTCGCTGTGCGCGTGAGTCGCGCCGGATCTTCGCCTTCTCCTCCCACATCCTCGCCGTCGTCGACCACTACACGCCGGCGGCGACGGCCTTCGCCGGCCTCTTCGAGGATGCGCAGGAGATGGCCCTGCTCTGTCACGAGAAAGCGAATCGCCGGGACACGACCGCCTGGAGTCTGGCCGATCATCTTCAGGACCTGGGCCAACCCCAGCCGAAACACCTGGGCGCGAAACACACCGCCAGCCGCCTGCGCTACGTGGAACTGCAGTTGCGCAAGCATGGCGCCTATGCCGCCATCAGTGGTGGCGCCAAGGCGAAGTGGACCAAAGTGCTGCAGCAGAACCGGAGTGATACCTGTGGCACGCGTGCGATCGTTCTGCGTGCAGCGGTGGAACTGGGGTAACGATCCCGCCAAACCCGTCCGTGATCAGACCCGCCGTGATCGCACCCGTCGTCAGGCGACGCGCGGCAACCCCATCGGGGCATCCCAAACTTCCGGGGTCAGTGGTGCCATGCCATGGGCCACCCGGGCCTGATCACAACGCTCGTTGTGCACACCCTCATGCCACGAGGGCGCAAAGTCGCTGCACGTCGAGGATCGTTGCTCGTAGATCGAACAGTGCACACTCACGCCGACGACGCCCTGCAGTGCCACACATCTCGGCGCCACCTGATTCGTCCCCCGCATCGCCCGGTGCAGGTGGTTGACCTGTTCAGTCAACGCGATGGGCACACCACCTGGCGTGGCGTCATCCGCCTCGGCCCAGTAGAAAGAGGCGCGGAAGAACGCACAGCAGGCACCGCAGTTCAGACACGGGTTTGGCAGAGAGTCCTGGACTCGAGATGGGGTCGGAAAATATAGGTATTGCCGTGGGGACACGGCGCAATTGCTTCCGAGGGTGGGGTTGGCATGATTATCCCTGGCATGCCATCCGACTCCGCACGAAGAAAGGCCCGTCACAATGCACCAGGTGAGACCAACGACAGGTGACTCGAACTGGTTCGTCAACGATCGCTTCGGACTGTTCATCCACTGGGGCCTGTACGCCCTCCCGGCACGGCACGAGTGGGTGAAGCAACGCGAGGAGATCCCCGGCGACGTCTATGACTCCAAGTACTTCACCCGCTTTGATCCCGATCTCTACGATCCGGACGTGTGGGCCGCCGCTGCCAGCGATGCCGGTATGAAGTATTTCGTCGTCACCACCAAACATCACGATGGCTTCTGCCTGTGGGACTCCAAACTCACCGACTACAAGGCGACGAATACCCCTGCGCGCCGCGATCTGATCGGGCCCATGGCCAAAGCCTTCCGCGACCGCGACATGAAGGTTGGTTTCTATCACTCACTGATCGACTGGCACCATCCGAACTTCGTCATCGACGATGTGCATTCCATGCGCAATCATCCGGATCGCGCCGAGCTCAACAAGACGCGCGAGCAGCAACAGTACATCGACTATCTCCACGGCCAGGTGCGCGAACTGCTCACCGACTATGGCAGAGTCGACATGCTGTTCTACGACTTCTCCTACCCCGCCGGTTCGCGCGGTCGCGCCGCAGACTTTGTCGGCAAGGGCCGCAGGGACTGGGACAGTGAGGCCCTGATCAAGCTCACACGTCACTTGCAGCCCGACATCCTCGTCGACGATCGCCTCGACCTGTTCGATGCACCGGGCGGCTGGGACTACCGCACGCCGGAGCAGTTCATGCCGCGCGCCTGGCCCACGGATGATGCCGGCACCAAAGTCGTCTGGGAGACGTGCCAGACCTTCTCCGGCTCCTGGGGCTACCACCGCGACGAATCCAGTTGGAAGAGTGTCGACCAGCTGCTGCGGATGCTGATCGAAGTCGTCAGCAAGGGTGGCAATCTGCTGCTCAACGTCGGCCCCACGGGACGCGGTGAGTTCGACGATCGCGCCCTCGACCGGTTGCAGGGCATGGGCGCGTGGATGCGGCGTCATGGGCGTGCCATCTACGGCTGCACCGCCGCGCCCCCGGACATCCCGACGCCACAGAATTGCTGCCTGACGTGGAACCCGCAGACCAGGCGGCTCTACGTGCACATCCTTGCCTGGCCCTTCAAACAGCTGAGTCTCGACGGCCTGGCAGGCCGCGTCGAGTACGCCCAGCTGCTCAATGATGCGTCCGAAGTCTTCCTGCGCGAGCCCACGCCCCATCAGTTGGAGATGGGTGGTGCCGATGCCGGCGCCGTCGTCCTCGACCTGCCCGTGGAACAGCCCCGTGTCGAAATCCCCGTCGTGGAGTTATTTCTGAAATGAAGATCACTGCCATCAAGGCCTACCCCGCGTGGGTCGGCTTCCGCAATCAGTTGCTCGTCAAGGTGGAAACGGACGAGGGCATCCACGGCTGGGGGGAGTCCGGGCTTTCCGGGCGCGAGCTGGCCGTGCAGGGCGCCGTCGAGCACTACCGCGAATTTCTCATCGGTCGGGATGCGCGCAATCCCGGCGCGCTGTGGCAGGAGATGTATCGCAGCCAGTACTTCGAGGGCGGCCGCGTCCTCACAGCAGCCATATCCGCAATCGACATCGCACTGTATGACATAGCTGGCAAAGCCCTCGGCGTCCCTGTCTATGAGCTGCTCGGCGGCAAGCACCGTGACTTCGTGCCAACCTTCGCAACGACGAGCGCAAAACCGGGCCCCGAGATGGTCGAGCAAGCACAGGCGATAGTCAAGGCGGGATGGAACTGCATGCGCCTGGGTTCTGACCAAATGGGCATCAACGACACCAAGCTCTACGAGCCCCGCGAGTCCATTGCCAACACCGTAGAGTGGTGGATAAAGACCAGAGAGACACTCGGCAACGCGCCGGTGCTCGGCACCGACTACCACCACAGGCTGTCCGTGGC
>JAQCJA010000429.1 GCA_027593305.1 bacterium | reverse complement strand
TCGATGCGGCTGCTGTGGATGCGCGACTTCCTTGCCTCCGTCCAGCGGCCGGCAACGGGTTCTCCCGCCAGATGCACGACGGCATCGACGCCCTCCAGCTCTGCTGCCGGCAGCTGGCCGGCAGCCGGGTCCCAGCGAACGGTTGGTGCGCCGACCGGGGAGGGCGAGCGTGACAGCCGCAGGATCTCGATACGCGACGCTGTCAGATAATCGACCAGGGCCCCACCGACGAGCCCCGTCACTCCACCAACGAGGACCTTCATGTGGGCAACGTTGCCAGTGTGGCACGGAAAGCGTCGGCAAACGTGGCACGCTGAGAGGGTGTGCCCACCGTTACGCGGATGCAGCGGTCCCCGGGGGGCTTGCCCGGCATGCGAATGAAGACGTCGCGTGCCAGCAGGCCCGCCAGGGCGGTACGCGCCCGTTCTCCCGAGCCCAGATCAAAGTTGAGGAAATTCGTCGCCGAGTCGATGTGACCGAGTCCCAGATCCTTCGCCAGCAGCGCGTACTCACGCCGTCCCCCTTCGACCTGCTGCACGACATTGGCGATGAAGCCGGTGTCACCAAGGGATGCCAGGGCTCCCACCTGCGCGAGCCGATTCACGCCGAACTGGTTGCACACCTTGTTCAGCGCCGCCACAACCTGTTCGTGAGCCATGGCATAGCCGATGCGCGCGCCTGCCATCCCGTGCGCTTTGGAGAAGGTGCGCGTGCGGATCAGTCGGGGATCGGCGATTTCCATGGGAGCAATCGCCGCCGATGGCGCGAAATCCGCGTAGGCCTCGTCGAGGATCAGCATACAGTCTTCGGGAAGCTCGGCCAGCAGGCCCGCTACATCGGCGCCGTTGTGCCACGTGCCCATGGGATTGTCCGGATTGGCCAGGTAGACCATGCGGGCGTCGGCGTCGTGCGCCGCCTGCGCCAATCCTGCCAGATGAGTGTGGTCGTCAACGTAGGCGACCTCCACAAGCGCTGCGCCATAACCATGGACGTGGTAATTGAACGTCGGATAGGACCCCAGGGATGTGACCACACGATCCCCCGGGTTGGCGAAGATCCGTACCACATCCCCGAGGATCTCATCGATGCCGGCGCCCACGTGCAGCCGCTGCGCGGCAATGCCGTGATGTGCCGCCAGAGCCTTTTTGAGTTCGTAGGCTTCGGGGTCGTTGTACATCCACAGTTTGTTGATGGTATCAGACATGGCCGCCGCTGCCACGGGCGACACACCAAAGACACTCTCATTGGCGCCGATGCGCACCTGCAGGGGTCGACCATGGCGCCGTTCCAGCGTCTCGGGACCGACGAAAGGCACCGAGGTTGGCAGGTTCTGCACGATGTCACTCAACGGCAGTCGTGGACTCACAGTTGTCTCATTGGTCTTGGGATCGGCGTCAAGAGATCCGCGTCAGCCCCTCATAACAACTGCGCCCGGCGCCACACGAATCAGGACAGACCGGTCCGTCATCGACCCCCGTCTGCAGCAACGTGCGCAGGCAGAAGAACTGCGCATTCATCTGTTCGTTGCTGTAGATGTCCTCGTCGTCAAAGGCGGGTATATAACTCTTCTTCGTGCGCAGGTTGTGGCATTGATCCGGACGGGTCATCTCGCGTCTGCCTTTCCCTGTGCCAGCTGCTGCAGGGCACGCCGCAGCAGGTTGCGCGTGAGGGTCACCTTGAAGCCATTCTCATCCAGCGGCCGCGCACCCTCGACGGCTGCCTCGGCGGCGTCATCGATGGCGCTGCCAAGCCTGCGTCCCTGCAACTGCTGCACGGCGGCGGGCACACTCCACGGAACAGGGGCGACGCCACCAAGCACGATGCGTCCGTCGCGGACGGTGTCGCCATCCATGTCGAGGGCAACGGCGACGCTGCTGATGGCAAAGTCCAGCGATTGCTTCTCGCGGAATTTGACGAATGTCGAACGTGTCGAATCCTTCGCCGGGGGCAGGTGCACGCGGGTGATCAAGTCGTCGCGTTCCAGGCGATTCTCGTGCAGCAGGTTTTCGCGGGGTCCCTGGAAAAAATCATGCAGCGGAAGCATGCGCTTGCCGGCAGCGCCATGGATTTCCAGTTGCGCGCCGAGAGCGATCAGGGCCGGCGCCGTATCCGATGGATGCACGATAAAGGATGGCCCGCCACCGAAGATGGCATGGTACTTGTTGCGCCCCGTCACCGCGTAACAGACGGAGCCGCCCTTCTTCAGACAGGGGTAATCATTGCTGCGGAAGTACCAGCACCGCGGCCGCTGACACAGGTTGCCACCGAGGGTCCCCATATTGCGCAACTGCGGCGTCGCCACGGACAGCGCTGCCTCTGCCAGCGCCGGATACCAGTGGCGCACCCTGTCATTGCCGGCGACCTCTGCCATCGTGGTCAGCGCCCCCAGGCTCAGGCCCCTGTCACCGGCAATGCCATACAGTTCTCTCAAACCCTTGATGTTGACCACCCGTGCAGGCGGATCGATGCGCTCCTTCAATCGATCGAGCAGATCCGTACCACCTGCCAGGATTTCGCCCCTGCCATCGGCGAGAGCTTCTGCCACATCGTGAAGATTCCTTGGTGTCACCAGATCGAAAGGCACCATGTCATGCCCCCTCCAGTGCACGCAGCACTTTGTCCGGGGTCATCGGCAGATCACGCAGGCGCACGCCGATGGCGTGATACACGGCGTTGGCCACCGCCGCGGATGTCGGGATGGTGGGTGGCTCACCGATGCCGATGACGCCGCGCTCCGGCTGGTCATAGAGGATCACGTCGATTTCGGGTGTCTCGAGAGCCCCCAGGATCTTGTAGTTCTCGAAATCCGCATTCACCATTCGCCCCGTTTCAGAGTCCATGATACGCTCCTCCAGCAAAGCGTAGCTGATGCCCTGGATGACAGCACCGTTCACCTGACTTTCCGTGGTCAGGCGGTCGACGATCAATCCGCAATCGGCGACGGCAACCATCTTTATCACGCTGATGCGTCCCGTCTCCGTGTCGACTTCGACCTCGGCAAACTGGCAACCGGCGACATTGCTGCCCGACAGCCCTGCCTGCCATTCGCCCTGAACACTGACAGAATTGGCACCCAGCATGGCGCAGGCTTCGCGCCAACTCAGACTCTGTCCGGAAGCGACGCGCACAGTGCCGTCAACAAAACTCAACGAATCTGCGACAACGCCCAGATGCCTGGCCACGACGAGCGCCAGTTCCGCCTTCGCCTTCTCTGCCGTCACCTTGATCGCCGGGGCCACGGATGGCGCCGTAGTGCTGCCACCCGAGCCCCCGGAGAAGGGGAAGTCGGAGTCACCGATTCTGGCGTTGACCGCCGCAATCGGCAGCCCCAGTTCTTCGGCGGCGACGGCGGCGACCAGGGTCCGCGTGCCCGTACCGATGTCCTGAGTGCCGCAGCGCACCTCGACGGTGCCGTCGGAGAGAATGTCCATCTGCGCCTTCGTGCCGCTCCCGCCGGTGAACCAGATGCTGGCCCCCATGCCGACACCCCGCTTGCTGGGACCAGCCCCCGCGCCCGGTTCGCGCCGGCGCCAGCGCGGCCAGTCGATGCGCTCGGCGCCGATGCGCCACTGTTCGTGACGGGTCTCGTTGTCATCGTTGCGCAGGCGCACTTCGAGCGGATCCAGACCGAGTTTCCACGCCATCTCATCAATGATCTGTTCCATGGCGAAACAGGCCTGCGGTCGCCCCGGCGCGCGGAAAGCGCGGGCGCCACCGGTGTTCGTCGCCACATCGTGATGTTTCTGTTTCCATGCGGGGAAGCTGTAGACGTAGGGCTGCGATACCCCGCCCCGACCACCGATGCCGCCGGACCCCCAGGTCGTGCACTCGAACGCCGTGAACTGACCGTCCTTCGTCGCCCCGAGCTTCAGTTGCTGCCAACTGTCCGGGCGGTTGCCCACGGACAAGTGCTGGTCCTTGCGCGACAGCATCAATTGTACCGGCGCCCCCGCCTGTCGCGCCAGCTTGGCGGCGACCACGGAGTACGCCCCCGGTCCCAGTTTGGCGCCAAAGCCGCCCCCCATATGGTGGCAGATGACACGCACCTTGTTCGCCGGCATCTCCAGCGCCTTCGCCAGGCCCTCGCGCACGCCGTGCACCGCCTGCGTACTGTCCCACACCGTCAGTTCATCGCCGTCCCAGGCGGCGACACTGCCATGCGTCTCCAGGGGCGAGTGCGTCTGCACCTGCGTAAAGAATTCCGCCTCGACAATGGTCTCTGCCTGGGAAAAACCGGCGTCGACATCGCCATCCCCGCGCTCACTCACGGTCACATTGTCCTTGTCGGCGAACACCCTCGGTGCATCCTCGTCGATGGCCTCCCACAGCGTCACCACGTGGGCTCGCGTCTGCCACTTCACCTCAATGAGGGCAACCGCGTCGAGGGCGACCTGTTTGTTCACCGCAGCCACAGCTGCCACGTACTCACCGGCAAAGCGCACGTTGCCCGTGGGATGGACGTCGGTGAGCACGGCCCTGACACCCGGCAGAAAACGGGCTCTGTCGGCGTCGAT
>JAQCJA010000428.1 GCA_027593305.1 bacterium | reverse complement strand
GTCGACAGCAGGATCCCACTGCAGGCGGGCGAGCAGGTAATACTTGGGGGCCTCCGCCCAGTTGTGACAGGTCTCGGCGGTGATGCCCCGCACGCCAATGTCCCGGGCAAAACGGTAGTTGGCCGCCATCTGCCCGAAATAGATGCGCGGCACGGGAAAACCGGCACCGAAGGTGTAGTCGTACCACGCCAGCTGCTCACAGGCGTCGGCCCAGGCGCGACTGATCCGGTGACCGCTTTCGGCCAGCGCCGGGTGCAGCCACTTGTGGCGGTCGTAGGTGTGGAACAACAGCAGATTGGGATGCACGGGTACGTCGGTGGGTGGGTCGTAGAGATTGGCGTAGGCGAGGCCGCCGAGAAGGTGATCGGGGAACTCGAGGGCGACGATTTCGGCAACGCGGTTCAGACAACGGAAGAACTGCTCCGACACGTGCCGCATGCCGATGCTGTTGCGGTGTCCCCGTTCCTGAGCCGCGCACAGGTCACACTCGCAGTGCACGGCACCGTCGGAGATGGCGAGGCTGAAGCAGCGGTCATCGGTGTGGGCGCGGAAGTGATCGATCGCCAGGCGTGCCAGTTCTTCGGGCAGGCCGGGCGCACTGAAGCAGGGGTGCCAGTCCCAGCCGCGTGGATCGAGATAGCGCCTGCCATCGACGATGGGGAAGAACTGCGGGTGCGAGGCGGCGTGGGTCGTTGGCGACAGCAATGACTGCAGAGAATGGGTAGCCCCGCACAGCCGTCCATGCAGGCGCAGGCGACGTCCCCACAGTTGTTGCGCCGCCGTCGACAATCCGGGCTGTGTGCGCGAGGCGAAGACCGGGGCCTGGCGGATATGGAGTTCGGGCAGTTGCAGATCCTCGTGATACGGCACGATTTCACCGAGAGGGCCGGGCAGCAACCAGCGCACACCGAGGACCGTTTCGACGAAGGCACAACAGCCATGCCAGCTGCCGGTGGGGGTCGGGCCGGCGATGATCAATGTCTGCGGACCGATGGTTTCGAGTACGAAGCCATCAGCATCGAGACAGGCCAGACTGGCGATCTGCGCATCGATCCAGGCGTCGCGGCCCAGATGGATCGTCGCCGTATACGCGGCATCGATGGCATCGGCGGCATCCATGGCATCGACGCCCAGATCGACGCCGGCACAGCGCTCGAGATAGTCGACGAGCCACTGCGGGGGCCAGTGCTTCGCAGTCACCGTGACGGATCAGGTGCCATCGTCGACGCGGCAGAGGTTGCTGCGGCTCAGGCGGCAGGTGCACGGTGGCGGCTCTTGCCTTGCCCATTCAGTCGATCCGATCCGTGGCGACGTGATACTGCGGATCCTCGGACAGGTTCACCTCCACCAGGTCCCCGGCGCGTGCCAGCAAGTGCCGGCACTCCTGACTCAGGTGCGTCAGGTGCAGACGTTTCCCAGCTTTCTGGTAGCGCTCGGCGACCGAATTGATCGCTTCGAGGCCTGACTGATCGTAGACACGCGTGTAGTAGAAGTCGATGACGACATCATCCGGATCTGTGGCGGCGTCGAACATGTCGGAGAAGGAACGGACGGAGGCGAAGAACAGTGGCCCGTGGAGTTGATAGATCCTGGACCCGTGCTCGTTGCTCTTGATGTCGGCGAAAATGTGGGTCGCATGTTGCCAGGCGAAGGCCAGTGCCGACACGACCACACCGAGCAATACCGCCGTCGCCAGATCGTGCATGATGACCGTGTAGCCGGCGACCAGGACCATGACGAGCATGTCCATCCCTGGCATGCGGCCCCACATCTTCAGCGTCGCCCACTCAAAAGTGCCGATAACGACCATGAACATGACACCCACCAGGGCGGCCATGGGGATCATCTCAATCCATGGTGCCAGAAACAACACAAAGATCAGCAGACAGAGGGCGGCCGTGATGCCGCTGGTCCGTCCCCGGCCACCGGAGTTCACGTTGATCAGCGACTGACCGATCATGGCGCAGCCTCCCATGCCGCCGAACAGGCCGCAGGTGATATTGGCCACGCCCTGACCGATACATTCCCGGTTGCCACGGCCGCGTGTTTCCGTGATATCATCGATCAGCGTCAACGTCATGAGGGATTCGATCAGACCGACCCCCGCCAGCACAAGGGCGAAGGGCAGAATCGTCATGAGGGTTGCCCATGTGAGAGGCGGCAACGCGTACTCCAGAAAGAACGGTCTCGGCAGGGCTGCGGCGATGCCGACAGACTCGACATCAACCGTTGCCACCGCCGCAGTCACTGCCGCCGGGGTCATGGGTCCTGCGTGTGCGTTTGCGGCAGAGCGCACGGCCGCCGCCTGTGACTGGCTGACCAGCATGTCTTTGACGGTAAGTACAACATTCGACGGACCTGCGGCGGTCATGGCAGGTGCCCATGTGTTGAGCCCCACGGCCACCAGGGTTACCGTCATGATCGCTGCCAGCGACGCGGGCACCACCCCCGTGAGCTTCGGCAGCAGCCAGATGATGGCCATCGTCAGGCCCGCCAGACCGAGCATGATGGCCAGGGGCCAGCCCGTCATGAAGTGCAACAGACCGTCGGGGCCGAGAGTTTTGAAGCTGCCGAACTGCGCCAGCATGATGACGATCGCCAGGCCGTTGACGAAGCCGAGCATGACCGAGTGCGGCACCATGCGAATCAGTTTGCCCAGCCGGCCCAGGCCGACGAGCACCTGGATTAGGCCGCAGAGTACAACCGTAGGGAACAGATATTCCAGCCCGTGCTCGGCAACCAGCGTGACGACGACAACGGCCATGGCGCCGGTGGCGCCGCTGATCATGCCCGGGCGGCCACCGAAAATGGCGCTGAACAGGCCGATAAAAAACGCCGAATACAGGCCGATGATCGGCGACACACCGGCGACAAAGGCGAAGGCAACGGCCTCCGGCACGAGCGCCAGAGCAACAGTAATGCCGGAAAGCACGTCGTCTTTTGGATTCGACGGACGACGGCGAAAGAAATTCAGCATGCAGGCAGTTCAATACCGGGTCAACGAGAGGCGACGCCGCCAGCCGGCGCCATCAGATTTAAGCGGCGGCGAGTAAAGATGGCCGCGCGGGGCAAGAAAGAGATTGTATGGACTCACAGTAACTACGGCAAAGGTGCCCAAGACCGTCTGCACGGCTCGTGAGTTGTCCGTATGCTACAGATGTAACGTCATCCACTCGGGGCAACGAGAGGTGACTTTCAGATCTGGCGCCATCCACTCGAGGCCAACAACGGATGAAGAAGTCGGAAAACGTTCTGGAACCGGCGCAGGTGACAGCCGACCCTCGGGATCGGGTGCTGATCGTCGGCGGCTCCGACCGCGAGACCTTGCTGCAGGCGGGACTGCTGCATATGGACACGGTCATCGTCGCCACCGGCAACAGTGATGCCAACATCATGACCAGCATACTGGCCAATCCCGGGTCGCCGATCACCCGGCAACCACTACACGCCATCGATGGTCTGACGGATCGCATCAAGATCGGCGGCGTCTGCACCGATGGCAGCTGGGACATCGCCCTGGGTGTGACGCAGATCAATGACGGTGACCGCGTCGTCTGTGTGTGCACGGTCGATGGTCTGGCCGCCCTGCAGCGGTTGTTCCTGGCATGAACGGAGCCCACCCCTTCGACCGGGGCGGAGCCGTGGTCGACCACGTACTGGGTGCATTGCTGCTGGTGACCGCTGCGGGCATGCTTCTGCCGATTGTCTGCTCACTCCTGTACGGCGAGGATGACCTGCTCGCCTTCGTGATCTCCGCCCCGATGGTGGGGGGGATCGGTTGGCTCATCGTGTCCGGCGCCTCGGCCCTGCCCTTCATGATTCACGGTTCGATCCCATCCTTCACCGATGCCTTCTTCGAAATGATGTCGGGGTATACCACGACGGGCTCGACGATCCTGACGGACATCGAGTGGTGCCCCATGGGCTGCTTTTCTGGCGCAGCGAGACCCACCTTATCGGTGGCATGGGCTTCGTCACGCTCGCCGTCTTTCTGCTGCCACACGGCATGGGCGGCCTGCGCCTGTTTCGCGCCGAATCCAGCCCGGGTCAGGTGATCACGAAAGAGCGCTTTACCGAGCGCAATCGCGATGCCATGACGCATCTGTGGGCGATCTACCTGTTCCTGAACGCGTTGCAGGTTCTGCTTCTGCTCGCCGGAGGGATGTCGCTCTTCGACTCGCTGTGCCACGCTTTCGGCACCATCGCGACGTCGGGATACTCCCCGTACAACGCGAGTCTGGGGCACTATGACAGTGCCTACTTTGACTGGGTCGTGATCGTTTTCATGTTCCTCGGTGGCGTGGGTTTCGTGTTCTTCTACTGGATCGCCCACCGCGAGTGGCGGTCCCTGCGGATCAACACCGAGTTCCGCTGGTATGTCGGGTTCGCTTCGATGAGTACTTCACTGTGGCGCGTCGGCTACAGGCGGAGTACGCGGAGCGTATGCCGATTTTTGTTGGCTTCAAGACCGACGCCTATGCGGGCTACGCGGCGGCCGTCGACGATCTGATTGAGCGGCA
>JAQCJA010000427.1 GCA_027593305.1 bacterium | reverse complement strand
CGGCCCCGTCCGCCACCGAGCCTACCCGATGTTCGATGAGGGCCAGTCGCTGCTGCAGTTGCTGACAACCTTGCACAGCGTCGGGCAGAACCCCGCCCTGGCCGGCGTCGCCATCAATCTGTCCGGGCTGCGTCTGGATCCATCCATGTCCTGGGAGTTGCGCTCCCAGTTACAGGCCCTGCGCGATGCCGGTCGCACCGTCGTCGTCTACATCGATCGTGTCGACCTGCGAGGTTACCATCTGGCGTCGGTGGCAGACGTCGTCGTTCTCGATCCTGCCGGTCTCATCGTCCTGCAGGGCGTGGCTGCCGGGCAGATCTACATGAAGGGCGCCCTCGACAAGCTGGGCATCGGCAGCCAGGAGTGGCGCTACCACGAATACAAGTCGGCCTTTGAGTCGGTCAACCGCACGGGCATGTCGGCACACGACCGGGAACAGTGGCAGGCCCTGCTCGATGATGACTATCACCGGGCCCGTGTCGACATCACCAGTGGCCGCGGGCTTGCGGCGACGGCTTTCGACAGTCTGGTGAATGATGTCACCGGACTGTTGCCGTCGGAGGCCCTGGCTGCAGGCCTGGTGGATTCCATCGGTCGCTGGGAAGCGGTGGAGCGCATCGTCACGCTGCGCGGCGGCAGGGGCGGGCTCGTGGAGCCACAGGACCTGTCGCCGCTGCAGTCGGAGGCATGGGGCGCGCCGCCCACAGTAGCCATCGTTTATGCCCTCGGCGTCTGCGACATGGACAGCGGCATCCGTGCCCGTGATCTGGCAGCTGAGCTCCGGCGCCTCGCGGATGACGACGGCGTGCGGGCTGTGGTACTGCGTGTCGACTCGCCCGGCGGCGATGTACTGGCATCGGACCTTGTCGCCGACGCTGTCGCCGCCTGCAAGGTCGCCAAGCCGGTCATCGTCTCGCAGGCGCGGCTGGCAGCCTCCGGGGGCTACTGGATTTCGATGGAGAGTAATGCCATTCTCGCCACGCCGGCAACCATCGCCGGCAGCATCGGCGTCATCGGTGGCTGGCTGTACAATGAGGGGTTCCGCGAACGACTTGGTATCACCGTGGATCATGTGCAGGTGGGTGACCATGCCGATCTCGGTCTCGGTATGCCACTGCCGCTGTTGGGGACACCCCTGCCGGATCGGGCTCTCACCGACCAGGAAGTGCAACGCACCGATCACGTCATGACGGCCCTCTACGATGATTTCGTCGGCCGCGTCGCCAGAGCCCGCAAGCGCACGCCCGCAGAGATCGACGCAGTGGCTCGCGGACGTGTGTGGTCCGGGACGGCCGCCGTCGAACAGGGACTGGTCGATTCCCTGGGCGGACTGCAGGCGGCGATCGCCATGGCTGCGAGCCGTGCCGGAATCTCGCCCGGGCGGCCGCTGCGCCTCACCGAGTGGCCACGACTGGGGTGGTTTTCCCTGCCCGGCCTGCCAGGCCTTGTGCAGGCCGGTCTGTCACCGCGGACAGATGCCACGGCGCCGGCGTGGTTGTCGTGGCTGCAGTTTCGCCTGGAGCACAATGGTCAGGCCATGATCATGCTGCCCGAACCGCTGCTGGAGCAAGTGGATCCAGCGCCGCGCGACCGACGGTAACAGCCGTCCGCCAGCACCTTGTGCCGCAGACCCCGGACGGCGTTGTTTGAGGGCTGAGGTCATACCCATATAGCTCACAAGGGCCCCATGCTCGTCTCTGGAGACAGAAAACTATCATGTCGACTCCCCAGCAATTCTCCCGACGCACCTTCCTGTCGACGGCGGCGGCAGCCACGGCGACGGGCCTGGTCAGCGGCGGCCCGGTCGCCGCAGACGTGATGACCGCTGCGGTGGACCCGACACCCCTGGATGGGCCCATCTTCGTTTCAACCCACGCCTTCGCCCGGGTCGCCAATGAGAAGGGCATGGAGATACTCGCTGCCGGTGGCAGTCTGCTGGACGCCATTGAGATGGGGATCCGCGAGACTGAACTGGACGCCGACAATCACTCCGTCGCCTTCGGCGGCACCCCCAACGCCGACGGCGTCGTGCAACTCGACGCCTGCATCATGGATCACATCTACAACGCCGGGAGTGTCGCCGCCATCGAGGACATCCTGCACCCGATCTCGGTGGCGCGCATGGTCATGGAGCGGACCAAACACGTCATGCTCGTCGGCGCCGGTGCCAGGAAGTTCGCCCTGAGTCAGGGCGTCGAACCGACGAACATGCTCACCGAGGATCGTCGACAGAGGTGGGAAGAATGGCTCAAGACCCAGGAGGCGATGAGTCTCGAGGAGAGCCATGATACGATTGCCCTTGTAGCCCGGGGCGCCGACGGCAAGCTCTCCGGGGGTTGTTCGACGAGCGGCTGGGGCTACAAGATGGCGGGCCGGGTTGGCGATTCACCGATCATCGGCAGTGGCCTCTACGTCGATGGCCAGGTGGGTGCTGCCGGCTCCACCGGCCTCGGCGAGAACGTCATGCGCTACTGTGGCTCCTTCATGGTCGTGGACTTCATGGCGCGTGGTGCCCACCCGCAGGATGCCTGCATCGAGACGGTCCGTACCATGGGCCGCAAGGACCCCCAGGATCTGCAGGATATGAGCCTGAACTTCTGCGCCGTGGACCGCTTCGGTCGGCATGGGGCCGCCGGATCGGACGCGGGCTTCCACTACTCGGTGACCACCCGCGAAGGTTCGCAACTGATCAACGCGGTCACCGTCGTCGAGTAGACGGTACCGGCATCCGTACCACGAACCGACACCGCCGTCTCCGGCTCGCCGCCGCATGGGTTCTGGCCTGCGGGTTGTGGCACTGCGCCGCCGAAACAGCTCCCTCTGCGGAGTCGCTGGCGGGCATTGAACAGCTGCTGGCTGCCAGCCGCTATCCGGAAGCGATCGCCGCGCTGCGCCAGGCCATCAACGCTTCCCCGGATGACGCCGACCTGCACGCACGGCTGGCCCGGGCCCTGGCCGACGACGAACAACTGACTGCTGCCGTCGGTGCCTTCGAGCACGCCCTGGTGTTGAACCCTGACGACGGCGCAGCTTGTGTGGATCTGGCGGTGCTGCTGACGCGTCTGGATCGGTTCGCCGAGGCGACGGCGCAGCTGGACGCCGCCGTAGC
Organism: bacterium; assembly: GCA_027593305.1. Taxonomy (GTDB): domain Bacteria; phylum Latescibacterota; class UBA2968; order UBA8231; family UBA8231; genus UBA8231. Next base: position 1,413 of record JAQCJA010000427.1, on the reverse strand, counting down.
GGCCCATCCGGACCTGGCGGCGGCGCATCGCATCCTCGGCAAGCTGCAGTTCCGCGAGGGGCGGTACGTCGAGGCCGTCCACGCCTATGAGCGTGCGACACAGGCGGATCCCGGTTTGGGTGAAGCCTGGTTTGATCTGGCCCAGGCACACATGAAGCTGATGGATCTGGACGCCGCCGAAGCCGCCCTGCAGCGGGCCATCAGCACCGATTCGACGGATGCGCGCTTCCACGACGGACTGGGTTTCGTCCACTACAAACGCCGGCAGTTTGCCCCTGCTGCTGCCAAATTTGAGACTGCCCTGCAGTTGGATCCGCTGCTTGCGCGTGCGCACTTCAATCTGGGCAACTCCTACCTGCGCCTCGGGCGCGAGGCGGAGGGACGCCAGCACCTGGAGACCTTCCGCCAGCTCGATGATCAGGAACGTCGCCTCTACAGTCTCGAGACGACGATCCTGCAGTCTCCGGAGCGTGCCGGACTCTACCACGACATGGCCGTCATCCTTGGTCAGCGCGGCGAATATGACAAGGCGCGCCGACGCTACGTCCAGGCCGTGCTGCGTGATTCCAATTTCGCACCGTCCTATCACAACCTCGGCAACATGCAACTGCGCGAGGGTCGACTCGCCGAGGCCATGGGGCTGTTCCGTCGAGCCCTGCGGGCGGACTCGACTTACGTCATCGCCTATCGATCCCTGGGCAATGCCTACATGCGGCAGCAACAGGTGTCGGCAGCACTCGAAACGTTCGAACAAGGCTTGCGCCAGGACCCCGGCAACGGGGATCTGCAGCACCGGGCAAGCCTGGCGCGCGAGATCCTGCACGAGACGAGAAAGCAACGATGATGCGGATGTGCCTTGCCATGCTGGCACTGGTCCTGACAGCCTCGCTCGCGGCCGCTGCAGAGCAGGCCGTCGGCTTCGTCGAAGTGACGCAGGAAGCAGGGATCGGATTCCGTTACATCAATGGTGCCAGCGGACACAAGTACATGCCTGAAGCGGTGGGTTCCGGTGCGGCGTTCTTCGATGCGGACGGTGATGGCTGGCTGGATCTGTATATCGTCAATGGTGCCGCCCTGCCCGGTTACACCGGTCCCCCCGGCAGCAACGCCCTGTTCCGCAATGAGGGCAACGGCACTTTCAGCGACATCACCAGGGACAGTGGCACCGGTGACACGGGCTTCGGTATGGCCGCCGCCGTGGGCGACGCGGACAATGACGGTGATGCCGACCTCTATGTCGGCAACTATGGTGCCAACGTCTTCTACCGCAACGATGGCGCAGCGCATTTCACGGACATCACCGCCGCAGCCGGAGTCGGCGACAGCGGCTGGGGCTCCCACGCCACGTTTGCTGATGCCGATGGGGATGGTGATCTGGATCTCTATGTGGCCAACTACATGGACTTCCAGCCC
>JAQCJA010000426.1 GCA_027593305.1 bacterium | reverse complement strand
AGGCTTCTCACCCAGAACGTGGTACCCCCGTTCCAGTGCCGTCACCGTGACTTGCGTATGCGCCTCGGGGACGGTGCAATCGAAGACGACATCCGCCTGTGCTTCGTCCAGGATCCGTGCCAGGTCGGTGCCGATGATGACGTCATCTGCCCCGTAGTCCGCCGCCCGGGAACGGGCGGCAGCTTCGTTCGTGTCGACGAAAGCCACCAACTCCAACTGCGGGTGCGCCTTGCTTACCTCCGTCCAGCGGCGACTCATGCCGCCGCAACCCACAAGAATCGCTCTCACATGGTCTGTCATACCTGTGCCGTTGCCCCCTCTTTCTGCTCTTCGAGCGCTGCCCAGCGATCGTAAGCTGCCGCCAGTTCCGCCTGCACGGCCGCCAGCCGACTCGCCAGGGCGCTGACGTCCGTGCCGTCGGTGTAGCTGCCGGGTTCCGACATCGTCGCGTGCAATTGGCCGATTTCCTGTTCCCAGGCATCGATGCGGCCGGGCAACTCTGTGAGTTCCCGGTTTTCGTTGAAGCCAAGCTTGCGCGGCCGCGATCTGCCCGCCGACTCCCTTGCCGCTGCGCTGGCAGACTTTGCCGGCACCGCGTCAGCTATGGGCGCCGGCCGCTGACGCAGCCAGTCACTGTAGCCGCCCACGTACTCCTGCGCCCCGCCGGCACCGTCGAACACGATGGTGCTGGTTGCCACATTGTCGAGGAACTCACGATCATGGCTGACAAACAGCACCGTACCGGCGAAATCGACAAGCATGGATTCGAGTACTTCCAGTGTTTCGGCATCGAGATCGTTTGTCGGCTCATCCAGGGCCAGCACATTGGCGGGACGGGTGAACAAACGTGCCAGCAACAGGCGGTTGCGCTCTCCCCCCGACAGCACGCCGACCTTGCAGTGGGCCTGTTCTCTGCTGAAGAGAAAATCCTGCAGATAGGCGAATACGTGCCGTGTGCCACCGTTGACTTGGACCCGATCGCTGCCGTTGGCGACACTGTCGAAGACGGTCTGCTCATCGTCCAGTTGGGCCCGCAGTTGGTCGAAGTATGCCACCTCGATGCGGAGACCATGCTTGACTGTGCCGCCACCGGGCTGCAACTGACCCAGAAGCAGGCGCAACAACGTTGTCTTGCCGGCACCATTGGGTCCGACAAAGCCCACTTTGTCTCCCCGCATGATGGCTGTCGAGAAGGGCTGCAGCACGACGTTGTCGCCGTAGGCGAAGGACAACTCCTCCGCCTCAATGACGCGTCGACTTGATTGCTCGCCCTGCTGGATGGTGACGCGGGCGCCACCAACGGCAGCCCGTCGCTGGCGACGCTCCTCGCGCATCTGCAGCAGGGCCCGCACGCGGCCCTCATTGCGGGTGCGCCGCGCCTGAATGCCCTGGCGGATCCAGACCTCTTCCTGCTTCAACCGGTCGTCGAACAGCCGCTCCCGTTTACCCGCAGCTTCCTGCAGTACTTCGCGCCGCCGCAGGAACGTGGTGTAATCGCAGGCCCAACTGGAGAGCACGCCGCGATCCAGTTCGAGGATCCTCGTCGCCAGGCGGTGGGTGAGGGCTCGATCATGGGTGATGAACAGCAGGCTGCCCCGTCGCTTCAGCAGAAACGCTTCCAGCCACTCGATCGCCTCGATATCGAGGTGGTTCGTCGGCTCATCCAGAAGCAGCACGTCCGGCTCGGTTGCCAGCGCCCGCGCCAGCAGGCCCCGCCGTTTGAGGCCCACGGAAAGCGTCGCAAAGTCGGCCCCCGGCTCCAGTTGCATCTTCGACAGCACGACGTCGACGATCTGTGGTCCGGAAGACCGTTCGGGCACCTGCGCGGCAACAATGTCACGGATCGTTCCCGTCAGACCGGCCGGCACGTCCTGCGACAACAGGGCAACACGGGTGCCGGGCTGCCGGGCAATGGTGCCACCATCCGCTTTCAGACTGCCTTCGAGAATCTTCATCAGCGTCGACTTGCCGGCACCGTTGCGTCCGAGCAGGCACAGCCGTTCACCGGGTTCGATCTGCAGGTTGACGCCGTCCAGCAGAGATCCGGCGCCGAAGGACAGGGCAATGTTGTGCAGCGACAGAAGGGCCATCGTTTGATGTGTCTCGTCTTCAGGCGTCAGATACTGTAGTGTATGCGAAGATCGTCATAGCGTGCACTGCTCACCCGCCGAATCAGGAGGAGATCCATGTATACAACCGCCGCCACTTTCCAGTTGAAACCAGGTTTCTATGACGCCTACAAGAAGGCCCACGATGAACTCTGGCCGGAGCTGGTGGAAGCCTTCCATGAAAACGCGGTGAGCATGCTGATCTACCACTTCGAAGGCCGGTTGTTCCTGTATGCCACAGCGCCGTCCGAGGCCCATATGCAACGCAGCCATCCACCGGAGGTCGCCGAGAAATGGAGTGCCTATATGGCGACCATGATGGTCTGCGACGACAGCGGCCGGGCCATCGTCGGATCCATGGATGCAGCCTTTCTCTTCGGGCAGTTCGCCCTAGCGGACTGACTCGATCGCAGTCAGACTGCTCTCGTAGGGCCGGCCGTCATTGCGGTCCTGTCCATTGGCGCACTCCCGCTGGTAGATCCGCTCACCAGCGGGGGACGGGTAGTTGGCGGTGACACAGGCCGAACAGAGATCCTTGTGCGGCAACCCGATGGAGGGCGCCACGTCAGCCACCGGCAGGTAGCGCAGTGAGTCCGAGCCCAACTGGGAGGCCATGTCCCGGCTGACCCGTTCCAGGTCCTCGGAACTGTAGCCTTTGGACAGCCATGCGGGAGCGAACAGCTCGCCCAGCGTCGACATGTCGATTCCATAGAAGCAGGGCGCGATGACGGGCGGGGCACCGATGCGCACGTGCACCTCGCTGGCGTGCCCCTCGTCCCGTGTCCGCTTGACCAGATCGCGCAGGGTCGTGGAGCGAACGAGGCTGTCCTCCACCAGAAACACGCGTTTGCCGCCGGTGACACTGGGCAACAGCGTGTATTTGCTGCGCACCTTCTGGGCCCGTTCCTGGCCTTCGATGAAGGTCCGGCCCACGTAGCGATTGCGCACGATGCCCTCCAGTGACGGCACGCGGAGACTGAAGGCGAAGGCATCACCAATGGGTTTGGCCGTATCCGGCACGGCGACAACGACACACGTCTCGTCAATCTTCTGCGCCTCGTCCCGCGCCAGGTGTTCACCAAGTCGCCAGCGGGCGTCGTACACGGTACGCCCCTCCATCACAGAACTCACGTGTGCAAAGTAGACCCACTCAAAGAAGCAGTGATGGTGTCCACGCGCGTCGGCGAAACGTTCCAGATGTACGGTTCGCGTCTCGTAGTCGACGCGCACCATCTGCCCCGGCTCGACATCGGTGATCTCGTGGATCCCCATGTTGCGCAGGGCGACGCTCTCGGAGGCGACGGCGAACAGGCCGTCCTTCTGGCCGAAACACAGGGGTCGCACACCGAGAGGATCACGCGCCGCCACGAGATCGCCGTCGGCGTTGAGGAAGATGATGTTGTAGGCACCATCCAGGTTCTCCGTCAGTTCGCGGAAGGCCTCGGCCAGAGGCGGCTTGGTCTCGCCGCGCAGGGCGTGAGACACGTGATGCAACAGGATCTCCGTGTCGACATCGTGGACCATGTGATAGCCACGCACCTTCGTCAGGTAATCCCGCAGCTCGCCGTAATTGGCCAGGTTGCCATTGAAACCGAGGGCGAACCACTTGAAAGTGCGACTGTGGTGGCGCTCGAAGGGCTGCGCGTAATCACTCTGATCGCGGCCACTGGTGGCGTAGCGAACATGGCCGATGGCGGCGACGCCGGCGTGCTCGTCGACGATTGCCTTTGCCTTGGCGGCGTGCGCCAGGCGGAACACCTCGCGCACGGAACCCGCGTCCTTGTGTGTCAGCAGCCGGTGCGGTCGCTGCGGATCAAAACAGGTCATTCCTGCGGCCAACTGGCCCCGATGCTGCAGGTCCAGCAACGCCGACGGTACGTACGGCGTGACCGAATGATGGCTCGCCGGGTCGAGGTTATAGACCCCGAAGATGCCGCATTCATCCTTCGCTTTGTCTGCTGTCAACACGTCTCCAGTGGTGATGATTACTTCTGCGGTACCGTCACGACCTTGCCGGTTTCCCAGCTCTTGATGATGCTCTCGATGACGAGTTGCACTTTCAGTGCATCCTCGGCCTTGGCATCGATCTTCGCCGGCGGCGTCTTCTTGCGCAGGTCGTCTACCCAGGCGCCGATCCGTGACGGGAATGTATCGCCGAAGCTCTGCATACCGCCGGGGTGATCGAAGCTTTCCACCTGATTGGAGAACCGCGGGTAGAAACTGAGCTTCTCACAGGCTTCGTTGATGATGACCCGGCCCTCGGAGCCGACCAGTTCGAGCGTCTCCAGGCCGTAACTGCCACCGGCATCATACGATCCGGTCAGGTGGCCGATCACACCATTGGCGAACAGCAGATTCGCCTGGACGTTGGACCAGATCTTGCGCCCTTTGCCCTTCTTGAAGAAGGCCTGCACC